>NZ_JAUBUE010000003.1:0-130872 GCF_036705305.1 Microcoleus sp. B3-D7
TCGCTTCTGTGATTTATTGCGTAAGCGTTGCTTGCCGAAGCCATCGCCTCCCTCTTGAAAAACTGTCCGGAGTATTGTTACCAGACTTTGCTGATTTTTTGTTTAATTCCCCTTAACTCGCCTTCATCTCTATCCGATTATTCTGCCTAATCGGAATCTCAATCACAAATTCTGAACCTCGATCTGGCTGCGAAAAACACTTCAAATCTCCGCCGTGCTTCTCCACCACAATCTGATAGCTGATGGATAATCCCAAGCCCGTGCCATCACCCAGAGGTTTAGTTGTAAAAAAAGGATTAAACAGCCGATTTATTACATCGTTTGTCATCCCCGGACCATTATCTTTAAAACTGATTCTTACCCAATCGCGATTCAGCAGAGAAGTAGCAATCGTAATCGTCCTAGGCTCGTTTTTAATTTGCTCAGGGCTGAGTTTTTTATCATAGTGATTCAAGGCATAAATGGCATTGCTTAGCAAATTCATAAATACCTGATTCAACTGACAGGCGTAACATTCTATTTGTGGCAAATCTCCGTATTTTTTAATAACTTGAATAGACGAAGAATTCGGCTTAGCCTTGAGCTGACTCTGCAAAATTACTAAAGAGCTATCGATTCCCTCATGAATATTAACGGGTTTCATCTCAGCTTCGTCTAGGCGCGAGAAGTTCCGCAACGTCACCACAATCTGACGGATACGTTCTGCCCCCAATTGCATCGAAGACAGCATTTTAGGCATATCCTCTTTGATAAATTCCAGCTCTATTTGCTCAATTAAAGCTTCGATTTCAGGGTATTTATCGGCATCGTGCTGCTGGTAAAGCGTGATTAAACTCAATAGCTGATGAGTGTAATCCGCGACATAAGTTAAGTTGCCATAGATGAAGTTAACGGGATTATTAATTTCGTGGGCAATACCTGCAATTAGTTGTCCTAAGCTCGACATTTTCTCAGTCTGAATAAGCTGAGACTGGGTGCGCTGTAAATTTTGCAGTGCCAGTTCTAGTTGGATGGCTTTTTCTCGCTCTCGCGCCTCCGATTGCCGCAATTTCTCCTCTCTTTCTTGGCGGGAGCGCTCGTTATCCTTTAGCTGTTGCACATGGCATAAAGTTTTGTTAATTGTAATTTCTAAATCCTGAAAATTTATTGGCTTAATCAAAAAGTCAAAGGCCCCGCCGTTCATTGCCTTTCTGATATTTCCCAAGTCGCCATAGGCAGATATAACTACTGTTTTGACCAGAGTAACTAGCTCGTTAAGTTTCGCGAGCAAAGCCATGCCATCCATGACTGGCATATTAATGTCTGTCAGTACAATATCTATATCCGGCTGCTCTCGCAACGTTGAAAGCGCTTCTACACCATTGTGTGCAAAAAAAACTTGGTATTCTCCTGTGCGGATCTTTTGTCTAAATTTCTGGCAAATTAAAGTTTCTAAATCTGGCTCGTCATCCACAAATAATATTTTAGCTGGCATCTTGAGAGCCATTTCGGTTGTAGGCGACATTTTTTGAACTCCTGGGGTTCATTAACTTATCCAACGAGTAATTTTTATCTACTTTACGTCCTATTATAGATTATTTCAGGAGTAATGAAAAGGCTGGTTTCTGCAATGGCAAACCGGATGGCTAGAATAGGCTCTGAGTTTGGTAAAAGTCGATGGATTAGCTAAGGTTGAGTGTCGTCCTCGTTTGTCTGATTGGAATTTCAATCCAGAACTCTGTTCCCTGCCCCACCTCTGAAAAACACTTCAATGCGCCCCCATGCTTCTCCTGTACAATTTGGTAGCTGATATAGAGACCCAAACCAGTACCCTCACCTACAGGCTTAGTAGTAAAAAATGGTTCAAAAATACGGTCTTTCACTTGGGCGGTCATTCCCGGCCCATTGTCCAGAATTTGAATGACGATACGGGATTTTTCCTCTAGCAGAAAAGTGCGAATAGTAATGGCCAGCGGGCAAGCGCGGATGTCCTCTAGTGACCGTTGTTTGTTGTACTCCTTCAAAGCATCAATCGCATTAGAAAGGATGTTGATAAACACCTGGTTTACTTCTGCAGCATAGCATTCGACTAAAGGCAGAGCGCTGTAGTCCTCGATTACTTGAATCTCTGGACGCGCTGCCCTTGTGTGAAGTCGATTGTGCAAAATCATCAGGCTGCTTTTTATCCCCTGGTGAATGTCAACAGGCTTTATGTGAGCTTCATCCAACCTTGAGAAGTTACGCAAAGACAAAACAATCTTCTGAATGCGGTCAACACCCCCTTTCATCGAAGCCAGAATTGCGGGTAAATCTGCTATCAGAAATTCCAAATCTATGGCTTCGATTTCAGTTTGAATCTCCGAACTGGGAGGAGTGTGCTGCTGCTGATAGAGATGCAGCAGGTGGAGTAGGTCTTGGATATAATCACTGACGTGGCTGATATTGCCGTAGATAAAGTTGACGGGGTTATTGATTTCATGGGCAATCCCCGCAACCACTTGACCCAAAGAAGACATTTTTGCAGTCTGAATCAGTTGAGCTTGGGTCTTTTTTAGGTCTTGCATACAGTTCTGTAAATGCTGAGCTTCTTCTCTAGCGCGAGCTTCTGACTCCCGCAAGCGCAGATTTTCTTTTAACTGTTGTACCTCGCGCAGGGTTTTGTTGAGGGTAATTTCTAAATCCTGAAAATCTATCGGCTTGGTTAGAAAGTCAAAAGCACCGAAGTTCATCGCATTTCTTATATTTTTCAGGTCGCCATAGGCTGATATAACTATTGTTTTGAAAGGGAGGTTTATCTGATTAAGTTTAGAGAGTAAAGTCAGGCCATCCATTTCAGGCATATTAAGGTCGGTCACTACTATATCTACATCCGGGTATTCTTTCAATTTTTCCAGCGCTTGTACGCCGTTATGGGCAAAAAAAAGCTGCCATTTTTCGGCGCGGATTTTTTTTCTAAATCTCTGGGACATTAGAGATTCTAAATCGGGTTCATCATCCACAAACATTATTTTTGCTGACATATTAATTTTTCAGTGACTCTTAAAACTTATAAAGACTTAGCGTTCCAGAAGAACCGAAGGAAAATGCAATCGAGCAATTTTAACTCGACTGAGATACTCCTTTCAATTACCAATTACTCATTACCAATTACTAAATATGTTTCCTTGTGAATTTACTCCAAGTTGAGTATTTTATTTTTTAGTGTATCAAAATTAACAGGCTTAGTAATATAGTCATCAGCTCCATAAGCCATTGCGGTTTGGTAATTTTTCTCATCTCCATAAGCCGTAATCATAAAAACTTTTAAATCGGGAAACTTTTCTTTGAGTATCCTGAGCAGTTCTAGCCCATTCATTCCTGGCATATTAATATCCGATAAAATCAATACAATAGACGCTTCATCCTGGTTTCCTAAGTAGTTCAAAGCTGCCTCTGCGGACAGACAAAAATGAAATTGAATTTGCCCTGCTTTGATTTCTTTCCTAAATTTCTGCTTGAACAGTGACTGGATATCTTCTTCGTCGTCTACAACCATTACTTTCATTTTTTGAACTCCTTAATTTCTGCTACTTTTTTGGGGCAATATGATTATAAACTCTGTGTATTTTCCTACTTCTGTTTCGACTTTTAGTTCTCCTCGGTGTTGCTGGACAATAACATCCTGACTGATAGAAAGACCTAAACCAGTACCTTCGGCTGGTGGTTTTGTAGTAAAAAAGGGATTGAAAATTTTATCGAGTACCTCGGGTTTTATACCTGGGCCATTATCGCGAATGCGGATTTCAATCGCCGCACCAAGATTTCGAGTTCTCACGTCAAGCACCGGGGAAAATTCTGCTCCCATTTGTTGTTTCTTTTTATAGGCTGCATAACAAGCATTGCTAATAATGTTAAGAAAAACCCTGCCGATGTCTTGTGGCACGACCTCTACTTCGCCAATGTCTTTGTCATAGTCGGTTTCTATGGTAATGTTAAAAGCAGCTTCCTTCGCTCGCATCCCGTGATAGGCTAGATTGATATATTCGGCTAATAAACTATTTATATCTGTAGCTTCCCAGTGGCCGCTTTGTCCTCTTGAATGCAACAGCATATTGCCAACAATTTTGTCGGCTCTTTGACCGTGTTGATTGATTTTTTTAAGATTAGCTGTGAGATCGGTTAATAGCTCGGCAATATCCTCACTGGTTTCAGGATCTAAACGTTCTGCTTGATTTTCAATTTTTTCAAACAGTTCTTCTGTTAATTCAGCAGAAAGTTCTGAGAAATTGTTGACAAAGTTTAAGGGGTTTCTGATTTCGTGGGCAATGCCTGCGGTTAAACTGCCCAGAGAAGCTAGTTTTTCTTGGACAACAATTTGATTTTGCATAGCTCTGAGATTTGCTTCTATCCGCTGGCGCTCTTCAATCTCATTTTGCAATTGCTGCACAGTATGGGTGAGTTCAGATGTACGCTCCTCGACTTTGATTTCTAGTTCCTCATTAGCTTTTTGCAGTGCTTCTTGGGCTTGCTTGCGATCGGTGATATCGCGCAGAATCACCACATATTCTTGCATACCTTGATTTGAAAGCGAAGCATTTTGAGAAAATCGGTCAGAGATGGCAACTTCCAGGATACGCGAGTCGCGATCGGGCAGGTTAAGACTTTGTTCGCTGCGGCTGGGCCACAGTTCTGGCTCAAAAGCTAATCCGGGCAGTAGTTTGTTCAGGAGATGCCCTAGGAGCCCAGTAGTGTCGATTCCGAAAACGCTTTCAGCAGCGGGATTAGTCTGACGAATCACTCCGCTTTCATCCAGCACCACGATCGCATCTAGGGCAATGGTAAAGAGTTGTTCTGCTCCCTCTCGTGCTTCATTCATGGAGACGACTTGGGGTAAGCTCGTCCAGCAGGCAACTGCCACTCCGACAAAGCCTATGGTCATCACCAGAACAATCAAAAGATTATTGGCAGCATCACCTGGAAATCCGTCTAACGTGGCTCTAATCACCCAGGCGATCGCGGCAGTGCTACAGATCAGAAAGATCAGGATGCCTACCTGAAGCGCTACAAAATCCTTGGTTATCCTGTAGGACTGCCCCCGATAAAGCTTAATCCACCACGCAGGATGGAAGGGGGGAAATGCAATGCGACGTATCGCAGCATCCACTGCCAAAATAGCGATCGGCAAAAGCAGTCCGATCAGCAGGTCTTGCCAGTTCCAAGCCAAGCCTCCAACAATCAGGACAACTGTTTCCACCAGGAAAAAGCCTCCAGACCACCAAGGCCATAGCACTCCTGGCCTATCCCGACCCACCCATAGCCCCAAATGGGCTATTGTAAAGGCGCTCAGCCCACCACTTGTGCCCACCATTACTAAACGCCCTATATCTCCCCAAGCTAGACAGATGAGACTGAGCAAGAACGTCAGCAACAGGGCTGGGCCGAGCACGCCCCGTGGGGAGACAACACCGAATACTGGCGATATGTGCCCGTCCAAGGCAAGTTGGTACAAAACGCGGGGAGTATTGGAAACCGCTGTGGCGGAACTTAGGAGGCAGCCCGCGACGATCAAAAGCGTCACCATAAATGAGGCCCACGGCCCCCAGAAGAGTTTAGCTGCGGATAATAGGTTTAAGAAGGTGTCGTCTTTTAATCCCGGTTCTGTTGCCAAGCGCATCAGTACCCAGGAACCGGCTAGATAGGGAATAGGAATCAGCCAAGCCACAAAGCTCAGAAACCGCAAAGTCTCCCCCGGTCGTTGGCTATCAGCGACAAATGACGCAGCAGTTTCACAGCCGTAAGTAGCGTAGACGGCGAAAAAAGACCATTTTGCCCATTCAACCCAGGAAAAGCTAGGCCAACTGTCGGGAAAAAAGCCGGGGCTAGCTGGCGATAGTAATAACCAGCCCATGCCTTGAGTGCAAAAAACTAAGAGGAATCCCACAGCGGGTAGAACGAAACATAAATGCAGGATACTCAAGGCGCGGGTGCCACTAAACGCCACAATAAAAGCGAGTACCGTAAAGCCAATTTGGAGGAGTATCTCAGGACATGAAATCCCTAATGGTTTCAGGTTGGCTTGGATCAGGGCTGTGATGACCAGGGCGTTGATCGTTGGCACCGATAACCAACTAAAAAAGTATCCAAGCGCCCCATACCTACCCAACCAGGGATAATTGTTCAGCAGCCGCGCCGTATAGTTGGGCGTTCCCCCTGCCATCTCTGGCCACTTCCTGCCCAAGCTTTGCATCTGAAAGTTCAACAGCATCCCCACAATTGTTGCTGGTATCCAGACGAAGATAGCTTGAGGCCCAAGAGCGGCGTGTATGGCCGGTGCAGCGCTAATCCATAGCAGAGGACCCGTAAGGCCAAACCCCCAAGTTTCCAGTGTCGTTAGGGTTGGCTGGAGGCGCATGGGCGATCGCCTATTAAGATTTTCTATTGGGGAAGGCTGAGTTGGTTCTGAATGGTAGCCGTTTGCTGGCTGGTGTGGGATGTCTGTCGCCATCAATTTTACCTAATTACATTTTATTTCTGACTTCTGAATTAAGCTAATTTCGCGTTTTTTAGCCATATTGAATTTGCCCTGCTTTGATTTCTTTCCTAAGTTTCAGCTTGAACAGTGACTGAATATCTTCCTCGTCGTCTACAACCATTACTTTCATTTTTTGAACTCCTTAATTTCTGCTACTTTTTTTGGGCAATGTGATTATAAACTCTGTGTATTTTCCTACTTCTGTTTCGACTTTGAGTTCTCCGCGATGTTGCTGGACAATAACATCCTGACTGATAGACAGACCTAGACCAGTACCTTCTGCTGGTGGTTTTGTAGTAAAAAACGGATTAAAAATTTTATCGAGTACCTCGGGTTTTATACCTGGGCCATTATCGCGAATGCGGATTTCAATCGCGTCACCAAGATTTCGAGTTCTCACGTCAAGCAGCGGTGAAAATTCTTGTCCGATTTCTTGCTGCTTTTTATAGGCTGCATAACAAGCATTGCTAATAATGTTAAGAAAAACCCTGCCGATGTCTTGTGGCACGACCTCTACTTCGCCAATGTCTTTGTCATAGTCGGTTTCTATGGTAATGTTAAAAGCAGCTTCCTTCGCTCGCATCCCGTGATAGGCTAGATTGATATATTCGGCTAATAAACTATTTATATCTGTAGCTTCCCAGTGGCCGCTTTGTCCGCGAGAATGCAACAGCATATTGCCAACGATTTTGTCGGCTCTTTGACCGTGTTGATTGATTTTTTTAAGATTAGCTGTGAGATCGGTTAATAGCTCGGAAATATCCTCACTGGTTTCGGGATCTAAACGTTCTGCTTGATTTTCAATTTTTTCAAACAGTTCTTCTGTTAATTCAGCAGAAAGTTCTGAGAAATTGTTGACAAAGTTTAAGGGGTTTCTGATTTCGTGGGCAATGCCTGCGGTTAAACTGCCCAGAGAAGCTAGTTTTTCTTGCACGACAATTTGATTTTGCATAGCTCTGAGATTTGCTTCTATCCGCTGGCGCTCTTCAATCTCATTCTGCAATTGCTGCACAGTATGGGTGAGTTCAGATGTACGCTCCTCGACTTTGATTTCTAGTTCCTCATTAGCTTTTTGTAGGGATTCTTGGGCTTGCTTGCGATCGGTGATATCGCGCACGATCGCCACATATTCTTGGAGATCCTGATTGGAAAGAGAAGCTTGTTTAGAGAATCGGTTTGAGATGGCAACTTCGAGGATGCGCGAGTTTCCATCGGGTAAGTTGAGGGTTTGTTCGCTGCGACTGAGCCACTGCTCTGGCTGAGCCGCTAATCCAGGTAGTAATTTGTTCAGGTAAGACCCAATTAGCCTTGTAATATCTATTCCGAAGACGCTTTCAGCAGCGGGATTAGTCTGACGAATTACACCTTTTTCATCCAGCACTACAATAGCATCTAGGGCAATGGTAAAAAGCTGTTCTGCTCCCTCTCGTGCCTCGTCCATTAAGACAACCTGGGATATGCTCGTCCAACAGGCAACGGCTACCCCGACAAAGGTGATACTCAAGACTAGCACTACCAAAAGATTAGAGGCAAGACTTGAGTTAGGCTCTAAGGGGATACCAAACAACCAGCCGACCGTAACGGCGCTACAAATCAGTAAAATCGCGACTACAACCTGAAACGCCACAAAATCTGGTATCAAGCTCTTGCGATCTTGCCGATAACACTGAATCCACCATTCTGGATGAAACGGTGCAAAGGGAATGCGACGGATAGCCGCATCCACTACGAAAATAACCACAGGAAACAGCAACCCAATCAGCACATCTTCCCGACTCCAAGCTAAGCCTCCAACCAGCAACACCACACCATCCAAAATCAAGAAGCCTAATGCCCACCAAGGCCATCGCACTTCTGGAGATCCTCGCCGCAGCCAGAGTCCGAGATAGAGTGACATCAACATTACGATGAAGGCAACACAACCAATCACCAATAGCCGAGTTATATCTATCCAAAATAAACCGATCAAATTAATTAAAACGCAAAATATCAAGCCCGGTTGCAGAACACCTCGGCGGGAAACGATCGCAAAAACGGGTGCAACATATCCATCTAGAGCGAGTTGGTACAAAATTCGGGGAGAGTTAGAAACCGCCGTGGCGCAAGCTAGAAAACAGCTTGAAGCCAGCAACAGTGTCACGATTAAGGAAGCTGACGGGCCCCAAAATGGGACGGCGGCTGCTGATAAATTCTTAAACGAGTCTTCCCCCAGTCCTTCAGCGGTGGCTAAGCGCATTAGTACCCAAGAGTTGGCTAGAAATATGGGCACAATTAGCGCCGCAGCTAAGTTCAGAAACCGCAAAGTTTCACTGGGACGACGGCTGTCGGCGACAAAGGAAGAAGCTGTTTCGCAGGCGCAAGTCGCGTAGATCGCGAAGCACGACCACTTAGCCCAGTCCACAAAGGTTAAGGTTGGCCAACTGCTGGGGAAAAGTCCGGGACTCTCTGGAGATAAAGCTAACCATCCCATCCCTTGAATGCCAAACACCAGTAGAAATCCAATTGCTGGGAACACGAAAAATGCGTGCAGTATTCCTAGAGCGCGAGTGCCGCTAAATGCCACAATATAAGCGATCAGTGTGAATCCAACTATGAGAATTGTTCTGGGACACTGAATGCCCAAGGGTTCCAGGTTAGCTTGGATGAGGTCTGTGATGACGATCGCATTCACTGATGGATATACTACCCAACTCAGGAAGTAAGCGAACGCCGCATAGCGACCCAGAGAGGGATAGTTCCTCAGTAGCCTGGTGATATAGTTGGGTGTTCCCCCGGACATTTCTGGCCAATGTTCCCCTAAGCGTTTCACTTGCAGGTTCAGCATTACCCCCAACAGCACCGCGGGCAGCCAGACGAAAATTGCATTTGGGCCCAGAGCGGCGTACATTGGTGGTGCAATTGTTACCCATGCGATATGACCGCTCAGGCCAAAGCCCCAGGTTTCAATAGAACTCAGGCTTCTCTGGAGGCGCATGGGCGATCGCCTACTAAAATTTTCTGTTGGGGAAGGCTGAGTTGGTTCTGAATGGTAGCCGTTTTCCGGCTGGTGTCGGATGTCTGTCGCCATCAATTTTACCTATATATTTTTTGGATATTGCAGTCGCTACCCGATGTTCAGGTTTATATATCTAAACTTGTTTCTGTTAATAATGGTTGCTAGCCTTAAATTTTGGCTAAGCTGCCTTTCCCAGTCAATCATGAAAATCTATCTCAATCCATCTTCAATATTATCTTATTACATTTTATTTCTAACTTCTGAGTGTTGCTAATTTTGTGTTTTTTTAGCCATGCGGTTGATGGCTTCGCCTAACCCGTTGGGTATTTAGGGACTTCAGGCATTACAGAGAAATTGGGCAGGATTTACGCAACTGTCACACCTTTGTGTGCCAGCACCAAAAAATTAGACAATAAATATCGGAACTTCGGCAAGTTTTAGTTGCTCAATTAAATAATTTGATAGCAGCCGTGTTTAATTTGATATATTGTTTGACGAGTTTTATCGGCTAAAATTTTGAGCGCCTACCCCACGCAAGTTCATGGCAAGCAATATGATTTCTGGGAATTCTAGCTTGACGGCACTGGCAATATTCTCTCCCCTTAGTGGCTTGATTTCCCTAGGAAATTGCTCAATTTTCCAAGGAATAGCACACACATGAGTGTACGTTATTCGTGCTGGATTGAGTTTGGTTGTTAGTCGCGACTGTCCACTTGTCAGTGCCCCAGACTGCTTAAAGTGATTGGTGAGGCGGTGATCACGCCCTCGCCATGTGCCAATTGCGTAACTCCTGTAGTTAATTAGTAGAGTGGGCCTCGGCGCACCTTACTACTACAGATAGTGTCAAAATAGAAGGAATGCAGCGTAAGTCTTGTTCTTCCCTCTTGCTTCTTCGTTCTGACTTCAGAACTTACGCAAAAAATAAATGGTTCAATCCGCTATTGGTACAGACTCTGTGGGCTGAGGCGCACCCTAAAGATAGAGTTTGTGCGTGCAGGAGTGTTCCCTCTTGCTTCTTTATTCTTCCTTCTCAATAAAAAATCCCGGTTTCTTCAAGAAACCGGGGTTTTTCCTACCAACTAAGAGAGGAGTCAAAAGTTCACAGGTAGCGGTTGCCGGAATTCTGCATTTCTCGCACAACCCTCTAAACCAAACTACGGCAAATTCTAGTTGCAGCTTCTTTAAAGCTGTCTCATTTCCTCTTCAAGCACCCGAACCAAATCTTGGTTCCCACTGGATCTCGCTACTTCTATGCGGTGCATCAGTTGCTTGTGAATGTTAGCGCGGTGGGTTTCTGCTACTTTTTTTACGTTTTGACGATTTGTGTTCATGGTGGACGTTCCTTATATTAAATTTGGTGTACCTGCTACTTCTCTAATATAGCGCTAAATTTCAAAAAGTATCTAAATTTACAAAAAATTTACAGTTGTTGACCGATCGACCAAACTCCTGTATAAGATTGGCCATAAGTCAATAGCGATATCTTGACAATAAAAAAAAAGGCAGAACGCTAGAGCTGCAGAAGGCAGAAAGCTAGAGCTGCAGAAGCCTAGAGCTGCAGAAGGCAGAAGTAGAAATTCTCCCCATCTCACAACATTTACTCAAAGGGTAAGGTACTTATGACGTACCCAACATTTACTCAAAACTCAAAACTTCCTCCAGCGCCTCTACCAACTGCTGAAGGTGTGCGAGCTCGTGAGTTGCCATCAGCGAAATCCGAATTCGACTGACGCTTACAGTCGGAGGCCTAATCGCCGGAGCAAAAATACCCATCTCCTTGAGTTTGCTGCCGACTGTTAAAGCGGAGGCTGCATCTTTTAACGGAAGACTGAAAATAGGGGAGAGGGAATTACTAATTGGTAATTGGTGATTGGTAATCGCGCAATATTTGAAAGTTTCGATATTTTTTCGCAACCGAACTCGGCGTTCTGGTTCTTGCTGTACAATCCTCACAGCTTCCAAAGCAGCCGCCGCGTCAGCAGGCGTCAATGCTGTAGTATAAATCCAACTCGGAGCTCGATTACGCAGAAAATCAATTAAAGCAGCAGATCCCGCAACGTAACCACCTAAACTTCCCAAAGCTTTGCTGAGTGTGCCCACTTGAATCAGCGGTGTTCCCGTACACCCGAAATGTTCTGCACAACCGGCACCGCTAGCACCGAAAACTCCTGTAGCATGAGCTTCATCTACTAATACCATGCAGTTAAAGGTTACGGCCACAGCCAACAACTGCGGTAGCGGACACAAGTCCCCATCCATGCTAAAGACGCTATCGGTAATAATTAAACACTTGCGGTATCTTGCGCGATTTTTCTCTAACTTTGCCGTTAAATCCTCAAGATTGCAGTGAGTGTACTCTAGGGCAGTTGCACCACTGAGTATAGCTCCGTTTTTCAGGCTCGAATGGTTGTACTTGTCATATAATATCAAATCGCGCTTGCCTACAACGGATGCGATCGCCCCTAGATTCGCCAAATATCCCGAACTGAATACTAAAGCATCTTCAGTTTGTTTTAAATTAGCAATAGCTTGTTCTAGCTGTCGGTGTAAATCGCGGTGTCCGCTAACCAACCTTGAACCCGTCGCACCCGTACCAAATTCCTTAGTTGCAGCCATAGCAGCTTGAATTAACCTGTCATGGCCCGCAAGCCCCAGATAATCGTTGCTGGCAAAGTTAATCAGCCGACGGCCTGCTAATTTTACCACCGGCCCAGGGGAACTTTCGATCGATTCTGGCGATCGATACCAATCGGCACGGCGAACTGTGTCCAGGGCCTTCTCTATCCAAGCGTAAGGGTCTGCGTTCATATTGGAAAGCGATCGGGTAATACGTTATATTAGCTGGTGATCAGTTCCTCCCTATCACAGAAGCATATGCCACTCACTAAAAAATACAGATTAGTCACCCGCAGCGATTTTGACGGTCTTGTCTGTGCCGTTTTGCTCAAAGAACTCGATATGATCGACGAGATTAAATTCGTGCATCCTAAAGATATGCAGGATGGGAAAATCGAAATAACAAATAACGATATTAGCACCAATTTACCCTATGTTGATGGAGTTCATCTAGCTTTCGATCACCATTTCAGCGAAACTCTTAGACACGAGAAAATCAAAATTAACCACATCATCGATCCCTATGCAGCTTCGGCAGCTAGGGTACTGTACAAATATTATGGAGGCCAAGCAAAGTTTCCTGATATTTCTGAGGCGATGATGGCGGCAGTTGACAAATCAGATTCCGCTCAATTTGCCAAAGAAGAGGTTCTGCACCCGCAAGAATGGGTGCTGTTAAACTTCATAATGGACGCCCGAACGGGGTTGGGAAGGTTTAAAGAATTTACCGTTTCCAATTATCAGTTAATGATGCAGTTAATCGATTACTGCAAAAATCATACTATCGATGAAATATTGCAGCTTCCTGATGTAAAAGAAAGAGTAGACCTCTACTTCGAGCAAGAAGAAAAATTTAAAGAGCAAATACAGCGATGCGCCAAAGTTTATAATAATTTAGTTGTTTTGGATTTGCGTAACGAAGAGGTGATTTATGCGGGGAATCGTTTTGTAATTTATGCTTTATTTCCTCAGTGCAATATATCAATTCACGTACTTTGGGGACTGAAACAACAAAATACTGTTCTCGCAGTTGGCAAGTCAATCTTTAACAAAACTTCTCAAACTAATATTGGGGAGTTAATGTTAAGATATGGAGGCGGTGGGCACCAAAATGCCGGAACTTGTCAGATTGAGAACGACAAAGCTAGTCAAGTTTTGAAAGAGTTAATTGCCCAGATAGAAGAAAATGGTTAAATTGGCTTTATCTTTTTTGCAGTCAGGACTTGAGTCTTTGATTATTTATTTTAATTTTCAGCACTAAAGTCCTTACTACAAAGGGGCATTTTTAGGACTGAAGTCCTTACTGCAAACGAGAGTTTAGTCCTCAAGGTTTTGAGCGGGCTGGTTCTGAACATTGAGATTTTCTGAACTGTTGCCTTTGACTGGTGGCAAATGGTCTACCAAACCCATATCAAAAGCGATATCCGGCAACTCATCAGCGTTATATTTTCCTGGCTCAAACAATCGCCCGGGAGTAAAACAAGGCTGTTTCAATCGTACCACTTCCCCGGGTGAAAACATTCCCCTAAACATTTTGCGTTCGAGTCCCATAATTTCTGCTCCTAAAACAACTTTCGCATTAATCTTAACAATTTTTGAGCGGCAGCTTCCCAATTAAATAAATCTGCCGTCTCTCTAGCTTTTTGAGCTACGTGAAAACGCATCGGGTCTTCAACAATTTTTCGCAACTGTTCGCGAACAGACTGAACATTTGGTTCTGCCCAATGAGGAGCATTTCTGATTTCTAGATACTGAGTATCGTAACACTTTCCTACGGGAATTATATCGTAAGCAATGGGATAGCAGTTATGAGGATTGGCGTACTCAGTCGGGCCGCCGTACATAGTCATAGCAACGGGCAAACCTGCTGCAAAGGCATCCAAAATTTTAATCGCAAAACCCTCGCCGCGAAACGGAGCTAAAAAAGCATCGGCTGACAAGTATAAATCCGCTAGTTCTGCTTTATTATAAAATTTAGGGATTATCAGAATTTTGGCCTTTAACTTGCCGAGCTGCTTTTCGATATGGGCGAGATGTTTCACTATAACATCTGAATTTTTGCCTCCATCTTTGATTATTAACTCTATGTTAGAATCATACTTAAACTCTTCCCAAAAAGCTTGAATGGCGAGATCCGTTCCAAATCTATACAAATCAAAAGAATTGGTCATGTGCAGAATATGTTTTACATCTTTTTGGTTTTGTTGCGGTCGGGGCAAATAGAGTTGCGAGATTAAAGGATTGAAACCTAGAGGCATGACTGAGACGTTGGCCGCCGGACATCCAGCTTTTATTAAAACGTTTTTAGAATATTGACTGACGGCTAGTTTGTGGGATGAAGTGTTAACAGCATCGTAAATCCAGTAATCATAATCATCATTGTTTTTGGCGAATTCGTAATTGATAGCAAAAAGTTCTAAGTTTAGATGTCCGTTGAGTTCTTTGAAAAAATAAGGTTTCCAATAATGAGACCATTTGATCTGAAATAAATCTGAGGGTGTGGTGTTCATCCACTTCTCTAGCAGGTCGTTTTCTTCTGCTGTGGAATGGCGGCTGAAATGAGAGGCTATTGTTGAAGGTTCGACCGAAATAGGAATGCCCATTTGGTGTAAAGTTTTCGCCAGGGATAGGGTAATGTCGGTGAAGGAGTTAAAGTGTTGAAAGGCAACGTTAAAGTGAACCATATTTATTGGTTATTAGTGCAGGGTGATCGCATCTAATTTGGTATAAATTGTACTTGACAAATGACAGAAAATGCACCCGCCAGAGGCAGGGCTGCGGTGGAGACGCGATCGGCGACCAACAAACAGTTAAACTGGGAATCGACTCCCGGCAGGTATCCCTCACTGAGGCAGATGGAAAAAAACTGCCGTGAAATCTACCGGCAACGGAACATTGTTGAACGTGCTATCCACCGACTCAAGCAATGGAGTCCGATCGCTATTCGAGATGATAAGCTGGCTACCAATTATACAGCCCTGATTACGATCGCCTGCATTTGGTTGTGGTTATAGGTTGAAAACACGCCCTAGGCAAGAACACGTGATGGAGATAAATCAACTAGGTGGAACGCCAGCGAGCGTGCTTAGCTGGCTATCAGCATCACACTCAATTTTCATTCCTTAGTTTAGGAGCTGCACTTGAATTATGCTGTCAAATGTTTTAAAAATTTTCCTCACCATTCTACCTTAATTAAGATGCGATTCCGGTGTAACATCTTTGAGTAATTTTTTTTATTCTTTCTATTCTGGGGTAGTTCAAATTGGTCAAATATTCTAAAAAACTGGCATTTAATATATTCACCACAGGCAAGGAATCTGTTTGTTTTGGTTGGTGTTTAAAGTTTGAGTAAAACCTTTTGCCATTGATAGCACCCATAAACTACAATAACTACCTTGAAATTTATTCGCATTTAACTGTAGCATATTTTGGGTTCAAATTAAGATGCGTTTACCCTGGAGCAGAAAGCCAGGATTAGGCAGCAGTTAAATCTGTCTGCCTATCCTACTTGACTTTTGTAATATTTTCGTAAGTTGTCACCAATGGGAAGACCCTGGTAATGAGGATTTGGAGGCTCTGCCTCCAAATTGTTTTCTCCTTTTAATCGAGGAGGTACCTCCTCCAAAAGTCTGCCCAGGCAGAGCCTGGGGACGATTGAAATAGTCATTGGTTATGCGTTAATCGCTACTAACTAATCACTAATAACTAATAACTAATTAGCTCTTTTTTACAGCTTCTGGAACACTGCGAACATCGGCAGATACATCGACAGCAAAATCGAACCTACGATACCACCGACGACCACAATCATCAGAGGTTCTAGCATACTGGTAAGTCCTTTTACTGCTTCTTCCACTTCCGTTTCGTAGAAAGCGCCAACTTTCATCAGCATCTTGTCAAGTTCCCCTGTCTCCTCGCCAATTGCCATCATTTGGATGGCCAAAGACGGAAAAACAGCTTGTTCTTGCAAAGCAATACTGATCATGCCGCCGCTTTGAATTTCCTGTCGGGCATATTCGATCGCATTAGATATCGCCTGATTCCCCGCCACATCTCGCACAATTTCCAAAGAATTGAGAATCGGCACGCCCGATCGCGTCAGCGACCCAAATATCACGCAAAACCGAGCCACCGCAGATTTTTCGATCAAATCTCCAAAAATCGGCAACTTCATCGCAATCCTATCAATTTGTAGGCGACCTATTGGAGTTTTGTAGTACATATCGAAGGCAATTTTGAGCGCTATAATTACCCCAATAACTGTTATCTGTTGGATCGGAGGCCAAGCGGTACAAAATGCACTAATTGCCAACATAAACACCGTAAAAGCTGGCAAATCTGCACCAATATCCTTAAATATTTTAGCGAAAGTTGGTAGCAAGAATATGGTCATTGCGAAAAAAATCACGATCGCAATAAAGAACACAGTCTTCGGATAAGACATCGCCGAATTAATTTCAGCCTCCGTCTTGTGATTTTTTTCCATCATCACCGCCAGACGGTCTAGGGTTTCATCGAGAACCCCCCCGACTTCTCCCGCCGCCACCATACTGATAAACAGTTGGTCAAACACATCAGGAAACTTAGCCATCGCCTCTGCCAAGTTTATCCCTTCCTGCACGTCAGCATTCATGCTTCTGAGCGCTCGCTTCAGCTTAGCATTAGAACACTGCTCGTGCAGCACGGAAAGGCATCTCACGATCGCCACCCCTGCATTAAACATAGCCGCAAACTGACGAGCAAAAATAGCCATATCCTTAACACTAAGACTGGTAAGGTTATACTCGATTTGCTCCTGAATCTTACTGAAATCAAAGCCACCTTTCGGTTTTTCGCGGATAACGTTGGTAGCCACAGCTCACCTCTGAAAATTTATTAAAATTTATGACTCATCACTCATTAATTCAGTCGGCAGAATTCTGACTAATGACTGCTGACTGAATTAATGAGCTTTTACCGGGGCGCCACCAACAGGTGCCGGGCCGATCAAGCGTTCGAGTTCGTCAGCCTTAGAAGCCTTGCCCATTGCCGCTTCCCAAGTGACTTTACCGCTCTTGTAAAGTTCAGCGAGGGCCATTTCCATCGTCCTCATGCCTAATTTCGCTCCCATTTGGATTTGGGAGTAAATCATTGGAGTTTTGCCCTCCCGGATCAAGTTAGCCATAGCTGGAGTATTCACCATGATTTCCATAGCGCAGCAGCGGCCGCCCCCAACTTTCACTACCAAATTTTGGCTGCAAATTCCCACCAAAGAGTTAGACACCTGGGCGCGAACCTGGGGTTGTTGAATGGGCGGGAACACGTCCAAAATCCGATCGATCGTTGCACCCGCCGAATTAGTGTGCAGCGTTCCCATCACCATGTGACCCGTTTCTGCAGCCGAAATTGCCAGACCGATCGTTTCCAAGTCGCGCATTTCCCCCACCAGAATCACATCAGGATCTTCGCGCAAAGCTGCTCTGAGCGCATTAGCAAAGCTCTTAGTATCTTCGCCCTTTTGACGCTGGTGAAACAAACTCTTGATATTAGGGAACACATATTCGATCGGGTCTTCAACTGTTAGAATATGTTCCGCCCGCGTCCGGTTGATCAGATCCAACAAAGCCGCCATCGTCGTAGTTTTCCCGGAACCCGTTTGTCCCGTCACCAACAGCATACCCCTGGGTCTTTCGGTCAGATCCCGCAAAATCTGTGGCACGCCTAAAGCATCTGCGTTAGGAATCTTAGAAGCCAGAGCCCGCATACAAGCCGCCCAAGCACCCCGCTCCCGGTAGACATTGACGCGGAACCGAGCCAATCCCCGAACACCATAAGCGCAGTCGAGTTCCCACTCCATTTCCAACTGCTTGCGCTGCATATTGTTGAGCATTTGGAAAATTAGGATCTGCACTTCCTCAGCAGACAGAATGTCGCCGTATTGCGTCTGAGGAGTTAGTTTACCGCTGACTCGGAAGAATATAGGCGCGCCCGCTTGGATGTGTATGTCCGAACCCCCTTGCTCTACCAGGGACTCCAGTACGTCTTCAATCATCAGACCCATAGATACCTCTCCTCGATCAAATTGATAGTTATTGACCAATCTAGCTCAGTTAACAGTCAACAGTTAATAGTCAGCAGTTAACTGCTGAATCAATCCACAAAGCGTGGCGTCAAGCAGTACGGACAATCCAGCATCTCCGGCTTCAATTCCGCCCGACAACTTTTGCAGGTAAGTCCCTGCTTGCGTTTGGCTTTCAGTTCAGCCTCCAGGCCCGAGTCAGTAAACGTCACCCGCTCGACTTCTTCAAAAGTAGTCGCGCCTTCCCGCACTAACTGCAAGCTGTAAGCCAACAACGTTTTCATCCCTTCTTCTACTGCTGCTTCCTTAATTTGCTCTGTGGGAGCTCCTTGAGTGATCAGAGTTTGAAGCCGCTCAGTATTTTTCAGGAACTCGTAAACCCCTACCCGTCCTTTGTAACCTAGGCCGGCGCACTTGGTACAAAGTTGCTCGCGTTCTGCCAGTTCCTTCCTTTCCTCCACCGGTACAGTGTTGGCTTTGTAAACAGTTAGATCAATTTCTTGAGAAGCCGACAGACCGTACTTGCCGAGTTCTGCGGCAGTAGGCTGGTAAGGAATGCAGCATTTGTCGCAAACGCGCCGCATCAGACGCTGAGCCAACACGCCCAACAGAGCTGCCGAAACCATGAACGGTTCTACGCCCATTTCGGCCAAACGCGCGACCGCTCCGGCCGCGTCGTTGGTGTGCAGCGTCGTCAGCACCAAGTGTCCAGTCAAAGCAGCTTCCAGAGCCGTTTTGGCTGTTTCCTTGTCCCGCGTTTCCCCCACCAGCATCACGTCAGGGTCTTGCCGCAAAAATGCCCGCAGAATGTTGGAAAAAGTCAAGTCTTTTTCCCGAATTACTTGACATTGGGTAATTCCTGGCAAAGCATATTCGATCGGGTCTTCCGCCGTACTGATATTAACCCCCGGGTCGTTCCGTTCCGCCAGAATCGAGTAGAGAGTAGTTGACTTGCCCGAACCCGTCGGCCCCGTCACCAAAATCAGTCCGAACGGACGACTAGCACTCTCTCGGACTAAAGCCAGAGTTTCCTGGTCGGAGATTAGCAAACCTAAGCCCAACTGAGTGCTGGAACTGTCCAAAATCCGCAGCACGATTTTTTCGCCGTACCGGGAAGGCAAGCTGTTCACCCGGAAATCCACCGTGCGTCCCTCAAATACCCGGCGGATACGGCCGTCTTGAGCTTGTCGGCGTTCGGCAATATCCAGGTTGGCAATAATCTTGAAACGAGCGGTAATCGATGCGACTACCTGCTTGGGAAACCGGAAATACTCTTGCAGCACCCCGTCTTTCCGCATCCGAATCCGCATGAACTCTTCTTGAGGTTCTACGTGGATGTCAGACACCTTTTCCGACAGAGCTTTAGCCAAAATGATATTGACCGCCTTAATTACCGGAGCTGCCTCAGCATCGTCCAAGGTGTTAGCTAGGTCTTCTTGGTCGGAACTCTCCTCTTCTAGCGAGAGTTCGCCAAAATCTCCCTCCCCTAAATCCATCTTTCTCTGCTTTTCGGCTGCTGCCATTTTGGCTGCTACCTTAACTTGGTCCTCTTGATAGGCAGAAGTTATGTCCTGATAGTCGTCTGGCGTAATCACCCGTCGCTGCAAAGCCAAGCCGTGAGGCTGTAAAATCCGCCGCAAATCTTCTATGGCATTGAGGTTGTCGGGATCTACCATGGCTACTAAAACGGCTGCAGGCTCAGTTTCAGTCTTCGCTACGGGTAAAAACCGACCTTGGTGACAAATGTCGATCGAAATCTTCAACGCGTCGAGCATAACTCCGAGTTGCTCGTTAGACATTTCGCTCATCTCCGGGTCAAATGCTTCAACGCCGTAGACTATCTTCCGTTCAAACATCTGCTGCTTCTTGTAAAGTCGCAGCAATTCTGGGGGTAACGGCTGCCCGGTAAGTGCTTCTAATACCTCCGTCAAACGCTTGCCCGACTTCTGGCTTTCAATTTGAGCTTGCTTCACTTGCTCGCCGTTGACGTAACCCGACTGAATCATCTTGGTGATAGCCGGAGTAAATTGGCTCAGAGCAACTATCGATGTGGATCGAGGCGCGGATGTGCTAGTCATAAAAAACACTCAATAGGTGGGAAACTCAGTCACAAAGAGTGCTGAGAGGAAAACCAACGCGGGGTTTTAACCCCCGTATTCTTTGCTTATGGATCAGCTATCATGTTGTTGCTCAATCCCTATCTCTCAAGTGTAAACTCGCAGTCCCCTCTAAGCTTCGTCCACCAATTGACTAGACGTTGGAGGGATTTCCCGATGCTTGCAATCAAATCTTGTTCGTTGAGTGCTAAGTTGCTTACTTACCTGATTAACTTGCGGGATACTCTCGTTATAGCGTCAGGGCACATCACTTGGGGATTCCCCGTACCGGGAGAGAAAAGCGGGGCGGGGTGTGTCCCCTTCCCAGGCTAATTCTATTTTCCCAAATTGTTTGCTCAAATTACAGCGCCCGTGGTGGCGCGGTTAGCTGTACTAAATTAAAGATGAGCTATGTTCTGTGATGATAGCTTTTACGAAAGCCTCGATCGCCCTTTTGAAATATATTTTGATTAATTATCTGCGATCGGTCACTGCCCGATCGTCGGCTGCATGAGCCCCCAGGGCAAATTTTGAGCAACTCTAGTTTTGGGTCAGTAAATATTACTTTGATTCTACCATGGTGTCCGAACTTTTGTGACGTAAGGTTGACGGTTCAAAATCTTGGGAAGAGGCAAATTAGAAATCAATCGTATTTACAGATGAGCACCTCCGCCAGACCAGCTAATGTCTATCATTTGACTGGCCAAAAATCGAGACTTCAAGCGACTTCGGCGGTATCGAATCAGAAAAACCACAGCCCCAATTGGCATCAAGATTAACAACCTAGTATCTGAGCTACACAAGCACACACCTAACTACTTACTCACTCAATACAAATTGCTCTTTCTCCTGACTTGGGAAACTCAGCAAATGGTAAAAATGCCAGCGTCAGCTTGCAACTCAAACAGCCTGACCGATGATAACTTTAAGTTTCTCTCGTTTTAAGTAAACCTTGAAACATCAAGCCTCCTAATTGGAAAATATTGTAGTAGACTTAACCGCCAAATATACTTATAAAAATTGTTGTAAATGCGATCGCGTTAATGAAAAATGAGGAACCAACAAACGTTGGGTTTGCCCCATTACGGCCATATTATACGTAAATATCTAAACGGGCCTTTGAATATTTTATGGAAAGCTTTGAGCAATGTCTCCTGATCGGGCGAGACTTCCTCTTTTCACATTGTGCCATACCCAGTGAATTCGAGTCCTCTAGATTTACCGGGTTAACTGTATCTGCTAGAATTGATAGGGTTCTGTCGCGCAGCTTTTATGATTGACGAGGAAAAACAGCAAGATCAAGATCCTAACTCAACTGGGGAAACCACCCCAGAGGGTTCGCCAATGGCAAGCGAAAATCCGGCGGCATCAGGAAACTCGAACGAATCAGCGGATTGGGAACTCGAACTTGCTCGAGCTTATCAAAGTGCTCAGGGCGATCGCACCCCAGCAAACGCATCGGGGCCTACCGTCACCGGCAGTTCAACCAACAGTCCGACTGCAGACGCGGCGGAGCCTTGGAAGAAGGAACTGGCGCAGGCAAACGATGAAAAAGAGGCTTTAAAAACTCAGTTGCAAGCCGCATCCGCTCAACTAGAAGAACTGAAAAATCAAAATCTCCGCTTAGCAGCAGATTTTGAAAACTTCCGCAGGCGTACCCAAAAGGAAAAAGAAGAGCTAGATTTACAGGCAAGGTGTCTCACGATCAAACCCCTGTTGCCGGTAATTGACAATTTCGAGCGCGCTCGATCGCACATCAAGCCGCAAACCGATGGCGAAATGAACATTCACAAAAGCTACCAAAGCGTTTACAAGCAAATGGTAGACGGCCTCAAGCAAATCGGGGTTTCTCCGATGCGCCCCGAAGGTGAACAGTTTGACCCCAACCTCCACGAAGCTCTGCTGAGTGAGCCAACTGACGAACACGAGGAAGGAACAATTATCCAAGAACTAGAACGCGGCTACATTCTGGGCGATCGCGTCTTGCGGCACGCCAAAGTGAAAGTTGCAGCGGCTGGGCTATCTGTGGTAGCCTCAGATGAAAATCCCGATAGTTCAGAAGGTTAATCGGGATACAAGCTACTGCATTCCTCAAAGTCACTGACCCCCGAATAGAATTCGGGGGTTCCAAGGTGGCCGACTCACCAACTTCTTAATTAAAGATGACTAAAAGCAGGTCAGCGCTTGATCCAAAAATTCTGAAAAATGTTTTTACCAGTCTTTGATATTGCTTTAGGACATCAAGTTTATTTCCTACAAATCTAGTCTGGGAATGCTTGTTTAAACAAGCTGAGTCGTTTTTCATCTCCCAACCTGTAGTTGGAGATTTCCAAACATCCCACAAAGTTTTATGAGGCGCTATGGGAAAAATTATTGGAATTGACTTAGGCACGACTAACAGTTGCGTAGCTGTGTTAGAGGGCGGTAAACCCGTCGTGATCGCCAATTCCGAGGGCGGGCGCACAACTCCGAGTATAGTAGGATTTGGCAAGGCGGGCGATCGCTTAGTAGGTCAACTAGCCAAGCGGCAAGCTGTAACTAATGCTGTAAATACTGTCTACAGCATCAAACGATTTATCGGGCGGCGGTGGGACGACACGGAAGAAGAACGATCGCGGACTCCCTATACCTGCATAAAAGGCAAAGACGATACCGTTAACGTCCAAATTCGGAACAAGGTTCACACTCCCCAAGAAATCTCGGCAATGGTACTCCAAAAGCTCAAGCAAGATGCTGAAGCTTATTTGGGACAAACTGTTACCCAAGCCGTGATTACAGTGCCAGCCTACTTCACAGACGCCCAACGGCAAGCTACCAAAGACGCCGGTACGATCGCGGGTCTAGAAGTCCTGCGGATCGTCAACGAACCGACGGCCGCAGCCCTTTCCTACGGGCTGGACAAGCAAAATATAGAACAGAAAATCTTGGTCTTTGACCTAGGTGGCGGTACTTTCGACGTTTCTATTCTTCAACTGGGAGACGGAATTTTTGAAGTCAACGCTACCTCCGGTAACAACCATCTCGGAGGAGATGACTTTGACGACTGCATAGTCCAGTGGCTCGTCGAAGCTTTCCGGACTCAAGAAGGCAGTGACCTCTCACAAGACAAAATGGCCTTGCAGCGCCTCCGAGAAGCAGCAGAAAAAGCGAAAATCGAACTCTCCAACCGGGAATCCACCTCAATCAATCTGCCCTTCATCTCTTCTGACGAGAAAGGGCCGAAGCATTTGGAAATGGAACTCTCCAAAGCTCAGTTTGAAAAACTGGTGGCTCATTTGGTGCAAGCGACGATCGATCCGGTGACTCAAGCCCTCAAAGACGCAAGTTTGACCCCCAAAGACATAGACAGGATTATTTTAGTGGGAGGCTCAACCCGGATTCCGGCAGTTCAAAAGGCAATTAGCAAGTATTTTGGGGGCGTTTCTCCCGATAAATCGGTCAATCCCGACGAAGCTGTAGCGGTAGGCGCGGCAATTCAAGCCGGGGTGTTGGGCGGTGAAGTCAAAGACTTGCTGCTGCTCGATGTGACGCCGCTCTCCCTGGGACTCGAAACCTTGGGCGGGGTATTCACCAAAGTTATCGAGCGCAATACAACTATTCCCACCAGCCGATCGCAAATGTACAGCACGGCGGCAGACGGGCAAACCTCCGTAGAAATTCACGTGCTCCAAGGCGAGCGGGCATTGGTTAAAGACAATAAAAGTCTCGGCAAGTTCCTGCTCAAAGGCATTCCCCCAGCTCCCCGCGGCGTACCTCAAATCGAAGTTACCTTTGAAATCGATGCCAACGGGATTCTCAAAGTGGCTGCTGAAGACAAGGGAACCGGAAAAGAACAAAGCATCCAAATTTCCAATACAGGCGGATTGAGCGAAACCGAAGTCGAGCGGATGCGACAAGAAGCCGAACTTTACGCCGACGAGGACATCAAGCGCGCTCTACTGGTCGAACTCAAAAATCAAGCTGACTCCCTCGTCTATAATTGTGGTGTAACTTTAAAAACCAACGCGCAACTGCTGAGTGACGAGCTCAAGGCAGAAGCGGAAACAGCCGCAGCAGCCTTGCGAGCAACGATGACTAACCCCGACATCACAGTCGAGGAACTCACGCCCGCAATCGAATCTTTCAAGCAACTGCTATACTCGCTGGGGACAGCAGTCTACGACCAAGCCCGCAGCGGGGTAGCCCCGTCAGGAGCTGTTGTTGAAAGCGAGATGATGTCAGAAGTAGAATCATCAGAACCAGAAGAGGTTAAAGCGGACGACGACAGTATTTTGCTGAAAGAAGAGCTGCTGGTGGCGCCCCAAGCTCCGCCGGAACCAAAGCCGGAACCAAAGCCGGAACCAAAGCCGGAATCAAAGGTGGCATCAAAGCCGGAATCAAAGCCGGAACCAAGGCCGGAATCAAAGCCGGAACCAAAGCCGGAACGACAGTCAAAACGACAGTCAAATCCACAGTCAAGTCCACCGTCAAATCCACCGTCAAAACAAAAACAGAAGGTTCCCGAACCAGAAGTTGATGATATGAATCCTTTCCTTTAAAACTGAAAAGCTAAAAGTTAAAAGTTAAAAATTAACAATGAGAATTTTTGATTTTTAATCTGTAATTTCAGGAAAGGTCGCCCGTTTCTTTTTCGTACACTTTTTGTTATTTACCTCCAGGCAAGCAGCTCTATGGCCGGTGATTACTATGAAATATTAGGCGTTTCTCGTAGCGCAGACAAAGAAGAAATTAAGCGTGCTTACCGCCGCCTAGCTCGCAAGTACCATCCAGATGTCAACAAAGAATCCGGTGCCGAGGAGCGGTTTAAAGAAATTAACCGCGCCTACGAGGTACTCTCAGAACCCGAAACCCGTGCCCGTTTCGACCGTTTCGGCGAAGCAGGCGTCAGCGGTGCAGGTGCACCTGGGTTCCAAGACTTTGGTGACAGCTTTGCCGATATTTTTGAAAGCTTCTTTCAGGGCTTTCAGGGAGGCGTCGGTGGCCAACAACAGCAAGGTCGCAGGCGCAGCGGGCCGGTGCGCGGAGACGATTTGCGCCTGGATTTGCGGCTGGATTTTCGGGAAGCAGTGTTTGGTGGCGAAAAAGAACTTCGCATCAAGCATTTAGAAACCTGCGAAACTTGCACCGGGACTGGCGCCAAACCGGGAACCAGACCCCAAACTTGCTCGACTTGTACCGGCAGTGGTCAAGTCCGACGCGCTACCCGCACTCCGTTCGGCAGCTTTACTCAAGTTTCAGTTTGCCCTACTTGCAACGGCACGGGGCAAGTGATTGAGGATAAGTGCGAAACTTGCGGCGGCCGAGGCCAAAAAGAAGTGATGAAAAAGCTGAAAATCACAATTCCGGCTGGGGTTGACAACGGTACTCGCTTGCGCGTTTCCAATGAAGGGGATGCCGGCAAACTGGGCGGACCGCCCGGAGATCTTTACGTGTTCTTGGCCGTAAATGAAGACCCGCTATTTAAGCGCGAGGGTACTAATGTTAGCTCGGAAGTTAAGATTAGTTATTTGCAAGCAATTTTAGGGTGCCGGTTGGAAGTGGAAACCGTAGACGGGCCGACGGAATTGTTGATTCCTAGCGGGACTCAGGCGAATACTGTTCTGACATTGGAGAAAAAAGGGGTGCCTCGGTTGGGAAATCCAGTCAGTCGCGGCGATCATTTGATTACGGTGTCTATTGACATTCCGACTAAGGTGACGGCTGAGGAACGGGAGTTGCTGATGCAGCTTGCTAAGCTGAAGGGCGATCGTACTGGTAAAGGCGGCTTGGAAGGATTTCTGGGTAATTTGTTTCAGAAATAAGCAATTTTTGACACCAATTGGTGTCAAATTTTCCTGTTTCAGGATTCCCCGGCAATTTGTTTTACTATCTGTCAAAAAATTGTGTGCAATTGCTCACAAAAAAGGCAGGTGGGGCTGTTCCTGGGGATTGCGTTTCAGCAGCGCTCAAAAAAGTGAGCGCAATAGCGCTCACTTTTTTCAGAAAGAATAATAGTCTGTTTCCAATTGGAAAGAAAATTTTAGATTCTCCAGTTTCCAGGCAACTTGTTTAAAAAAGTAAGGCTTTCAGGATTTGAGATTGCAAAAATCATTATGAATTCAACATCGAAAATTGAAAATCCCAAATCCCCAGATGCCAAAATCGATCTGCGGGGTACTCCGTGTCCTCTGAATTTTGTCCGCACTAAACTGCGCTTGGAGCAAATGGCACCGGGAGCTGTTTTGGAGGTGTGGCTGGATGCTGGGGAGCCGATCGAACAAGTGCCCGATAGTCTCAAAATGGAAGGCTACCAGATACTTGAAACGCAATTTGTCGCGGATGAGCCGGAGTCGGGCTTTTTTTCAATGAAAGTGCAGCGCCCAGAAGACAAGGAAGCAGGATGAGCCTGAATTCACCCTCGATCGTGGGTACTGTAATTGCTGTTCAGGCTAACTTCTACCAAGTGAGGTTAGATCCCGAAGTCTCCATTGACGGGAAAAAGGCTCCCCTCGCTGATTCTCCGGTTCTCCTGTGCACTCGTCGCACTCGACTGAAAAAAATTGGCCAACAGGTGATGGTGGGCGATCGCGTGGTGGTAGACGAACCCGACTGGACTGACCGCCGAGGTGCCATTTCTGAAGTCTTCCCGCGCCAAACAGAACTCAACCGCCCGCCTGTAGCTAATGCTGATCGCATTCTCCTTGTTTTTGCCCTTGCTGAACCAGACTTAGATCCCGCATCATTAACTCGGTTTTTAGTCAAGGCCGAATCTACAGGTTTAGAAGTGAGTTTGTGCCTGAACAAATGCGATTTGGTCACGCCCCAGGAGTTGGGACAGTGGCGCGATCGGCTTTCCGGCTGGGGCTACGAACCAATGTTTATCAGCGTCCGCAGCGGTGCAGGAGTTCAGGAAGCCCCCGCTAATGGTCAAAATGAAATTTTTGCCTCGGAACCGCATTTCAATGACTTAGCGGAGAAAATAGAGCCATCTCTGCTGAGTTCTGAGGATAACCCCCAAATTCCAAATTCGGTCAAGGCGTTACATCCGTTAAATCCCGTACATAGCCCGTTGCCGAACTTGCTTCTAGACCACCTGCAAGGGAAAATAACGGTAATTTGTGGCCCTTCTGGGGTTGGCAAGTCCAGCTTGATCAACCAACTGATCCCGGCCCTGAATCTGCGAGTGAACGCTGTTTCCGGCAAACTCGGCCGCGGGCGCCACACGACTCGCCACGTCGAACTATTTGAACTCCCCGGCGGCGGACTTTTGGCCGATACTCCGGGCTTTAATCAGCCGGCTCTCGAATGCGATCCCTCAGAGTTAGCGGAATATTTTCCAGAAGCGCGCCAGAGGCTGTCTTTGGGTAGCTGCCAGTTTAGCGACTGTTCGCACCGAGACGAGCCTAACTGTGTCGTGCGGGGCGGTTGGGAGCGCTATGAGTATTACTTGCAGTTTCTCGAAGAGGCGATCGTCCGCCAACAAGCTCTGCAAAACTCCAGCAGCGCCGAATCGAGTTTGAAGCAGCAAACCAAGTCGGATGGTACGCAGCATTACGAACCGAAGCTGCAAACTAAAAAATATCGCCGTTCTTCCCGCCGCGTTCAACACCAGTCACTCCAAGATATGTGTCAAGACTTAGAGGAATTGTGAGGAAGTCGCCGCCCATAGCCCGTAGGCACTAGAAAACAGTACCAAGACTTACCCAGAAACCGGGTTCCCTCGACGAAAATACTTCGTTGTACCCCGATGCCCCTTCGCAAAACCGGCGTTCTTTAGTCGCGAGTGCGTAAGTCCTGAGTACATTAATAGCTAAAATTAAATGGCCTTAGATTTGTTAAAAAAAGTAGAACAGAAGCAAAAGTTAGCGGGTACTGCAGGAGCAAAAATATTGTGAATATTCAAGAACTGTTTGAAAAAGGCGGCCCCGCCATGTGGCCCCTGTTGCTGTTATCGATTCTATCTTTGAGTACCATTATCGAGCGCTTGTGGTTTTGGGCGAGCCTCCTGAGCAAAGAAAAGCAGATAGTTAACCGCATTCTGGAAGCGGCTCGCAGCGATTGGGGGGCGGCTAACGAGATTGCCAGACAAGCTAACCGACAGCCGATCGGGCGATTTCTTTCTGCACCTCTGCGGCTCTACAATCCCGAACCAGATTTATTTCGACTCGCACTCGAAGCAGCAGCCGATGAAGAGTTGGCTTCGATGCGTCGCGGTGACAAAATCTTAGAAGCTACGATCGCTCTAGCCCCTTTGCTGGGCTTGCTGGGAACAGTTTTGGGCTTGATTAACTCGCTCAGTTCCATCCGTCTGGGCGACATCGGCACGTCGGCAACAACTGGCGTAACTTTGGGGATTAGCGAGGCGCTGATCACGACTGCTACTGGAATGATAGTAGCAATTTTTAGCTTGGCGTTTTATCGGATCTTTCAAGCTTTTTTGTTCAACCAGGCAAAAATATTTCGCAAAGCTGGAAATGAATTGGAATTGCTTTACAGGCAATACTGGCCTGCAGCTAATGCTAAGGGTCGAGCACCCGGTGCAGAATACAGCAATTCTTCTTTTGGTGCAGATGGTTTGAACAGGCGTTCTCTCAATTCTCAAGAATCGGGAGAACGGAATCGGGAGCCGAAATTGAAAGGTTCCGATCCGGCTGAAGATTCACCTTCTAATAATTAGAACCAAGGAGAACTGATGAAGATTAATCTAGATACTCCTGCTGAAGAGGCTCGGATTGAACTGGTGCCTTTAATTGACGTGATCTTTTGCATTCTGACGTTTTTTCTCCTGGCGGCTTTGCAACTGACTCGGCAGCAAGCCATTAATGTTGATTTGCCTAAAGCGAAGACAGGACAAGTACAGATGCGAGAGATGCTGATTGTCAGCATTGACGATTTCGGTCAAACTTATATCGACCAATTGCCTGTTAATTACCAACAACTCGATCGAGTTTTAAAGAGCTTCCAAAGTAAAAATCCTACGGGGTTGATGGTGCTGTACGCTCCTCAAAATGCGAGATATGCCAAAGTTGTGGAGGTTTTAGACAAATTGAGAGAGGTAGGGGGCGATCGAGTTGCCCTGGCAACTCTTCCTAGTTCGGCTTCCTCCCCATCGCCCAATACCTCGCTTCCCAATTCGGGCATTCCTGCGGCACCTGCGATCGGCAATTCCGGTCAACCTCTGCCGTCTCCTGTGCCTCCGGGGCAGCAACAGTTCAATCCCAATCAGTTTCAATCTCCTCTCCCCGCTCCCGGGCAGCAGCAGTTCAATCCCAATCAGTTTCAATCTCCTCTCCCGGCTCCACAGCAGCCTAGCAACTTTGGGACAAATCAGGGCATTCCTCCTGTTTCGCCTGCACCCGCTGCTCCCAATTTCAGACCCGGAGCGGTCACTCCACCCCAGGATGGCGGGCCATCGAATTAGTCCGAAGGAAGAAAGAAAGAAGAAGGGAGAAGGGAGAACAGACAAATTCTCCGACTCTCCCCATCTGCCCCTCTCCCCATCTTCCGCTCTGGGCCTCTCCCCCTCTCCTCCTCTTCCAATCTCCGCCTCTCCCCCTCTCCTCATCTCCCCATCTTCAGCTCTGGGCCTCTCCCCCTCTCCTCATCTCCCCATCTTCAGCTCTGGGCCTCTCCCCCTCTCCTCCTCTTCCAATCTCCGCCTCTCCGCCTCTCCTCATCTCCTCATCTCCCCATCTTCAGCTCTGGGCATCTCCCCCTCTCCTCATCTCCCCCTCTCCCGCTCTTCCGCTCTCCCCCTCGCGCAGAGAATCTCCGCCGGATTTGGTATAAAGGGCTTCAATTCTTTTGGTTCGTACTGAGCCTTTTTTCTCTTGACAAGTAGATACACTTGTATATGCCTGCGGAAGGAACTTTTGCAGACATCTCCACATCTCTATCCCTAAGTAAGTTATTTCTTAGGACAGAGGGTAATTTTGTCAAATGATTGTTACCTTTTGTAATATATACTAAAGCGATATGGGCCATCGGGCATCCCGAAACCAACCGTCGATCGCTGAAACAACTTACAAATCTGGTTAATCCAGGTGTTCACTTTTAAGTCACCTTTACTTACAGAGGAGTCAAAGTCATGAGCCAACCAGCAGAATTGTCTTTGGAACAGCAATTTAGCCTGTGTTCCTTCAAAACACAGGTAAGTGACATGAGCCGTGAACAAGCTCAGGAGTTTTTGGTCAAGCTTTACGAGCAAATGATGCTACGGGAAACCATGTACCGCCATTTTCTGAAACACCACTGGGGTTTAGAACCTAACCCAGGCGTTGAGTAACCAAGAGTCGCAGTCGGCGACCTCCGTCTCTTACTCTCTTCCCTCAAGCGGAAAGGAGTTGGGGGTGATGGGGCGTCACTCGAAGGCAGAAGCTAGAAGACGTGTGTAGAGACTTGAGGAAAATTGGACAGTTTCTTTGTGGATTTCACTCGAATTGGGGAGTCGAGCTAAGCAGTTTGTCGATCGACACCACCGGAGAGCGCAAAGACAATTTATCGCGCCTCGACTCGAAAATTAGATAACTATGAATAAAAAGTGTTAATTTTTTAACCACTTAAAATTTTTAACAAATTAAATATATTTGTGTTTATTTGCAGCGGATGAGGTTTGACAACAATGGCGCTAGTCGGACATCTGAGCGCGACCTCCGACTAGCAAAACCTTCAGTTTTCACATCAATCCCTAGAACTGGCAACTGTGGACTCTAGAAAGAGTTATTCTGGCTGACGTTCCAGAGTCGCCTCCATTGTACTCGTCAAGTAATGACCAGACATGATGCCGCTAGATTGGTAGTAGCGGTTGTCATCAACCCGGTGAAGGGTATCAAAACCCGTCCGCCGCTGGCGTTCGTCTCCCAATACCCAATAACGCTGGACGATCGACTGGGGAGCAATCCAACCTTCGCCCTCGACGCGGGCGAGTTCGCTGTGTTGGAGTACAAAAGTATACTGCCGTTCATCGCTGTTGAGGTGTCCTCGATACTGCAAAATAATCTCTTCGCGATCGCCTCCAGGAAATACGAGCTTTGTCACCATACTGAACCAATCTGTTCGGTTCCAGCTCACTAAAGTTTTGCCTTTAACCGTAATTGGCACGCCATTGCGCTCAATCCAGCTTCCTTCGAGCGTCCATTGGCCAGATTCCATTAAAAACGTGTGAGCCACAGTGCTGTTCCTATGCTTTTCCTGCTGGCTACAATGCTGGTGCAACAACGCACAGCCGTTGTCCCTCAGACTCTATGCTATCACGCCCAACTGTGCCAACAAGAGTTAATTTCTCCTAAAAGTACCGATGTCCGGGCACCAGTAACTTGAGGCAGATTGCCGGGAATGCCCCGAACCCGCCATGCGGCTAAAACCGCGAATGCGATCGCCTCTTTAAAATCTACATTCAAGCCTGCCTCAGAAGTAGTTAACACTTGCACTGGATGCAATTGAGATTGCAATCGGCGTTTTAAGTAGAGATTGTGGCTGCCGCCCCCACATAGTAAAACTCGATCGGGCATAGCCGGTAAAAAAGTTTGGTAACTGTGAACGATCGAGGCAACAGTCAGTTCTGTCAGAGTAGCCAGCACGTCAGCAGGACTGAGGTTGTAACCTTGGGCCTCGACCAAACACCTGTCAAAATAGTCTACACCAAATAGCTCTCGCCCCGTTGATTTCGGCGGTGCTTGGCGGAAGAACTCTGACGCGAGCCAATCCTCGACTAAAGCTTGACAGGGAGTGCCCGATGCTGCCCAAGCTCCACCTTCGTCGATCGTCTTAGTGCCGCCTGAGAAGTGCTGTACTGCCAAATCTAACAGGGAATTCGCCGGGCCTGTATCCCAGCCCGATATGCCATTCCCCAGACTGAAAATCTCAGACTCGTCATTGTTTTCCCCTTTTCCTCTGGCAGGGAGATAGGTAACATTGCCAATTCCCCCCAGATTTTGGATGCAGAGGCTGATGTTGGGTTCCGCCAGCAGGCAGGCATCAACTATGGACACTAAGGGTGCTCCTTGACCCCCTGCAGCAATGTCTGCAGAGCGAAAGTTACTGACAGTAGTAATTCCTGTCAATTCCGCAATTAGCGCGCCCCGCCCGAGTTGCAAGCTGTAGCCCATTAACGCACCGGCGCTGTCTTTGGGGGCTTTGCCAGCAGGTCGGTGGTAGACGGTTTGACCGTGAGAGCCGATTAATTCGGCTTTATCATATTCCGCTTGCATTGTCAATGCCGCCGTGGCAAATTCTTGGGCAATCGCATCATCTAATTGGGCTAGTTCAGCCATTGACAAAGCTGAACCACTGCAAACCGAGAGAATTTGCGATCGCAAATTAGCAGGATAAGGGAAAGTCTTGCCTGCCACCAATTGCACTTTCAAGTCTGTTTGGGAACCGACCACATCCACCAAAGCAGCATCAATGCCATCCACCGACGTGCCGCTGATCAAACCGATAACGCGGGTCATTCAATTTTAGATTTTAGATTTTAGATTTTTAGATTTTAGATAGTGGGGTGCGCTCGGGCGATCGAATATTATTTGAGGTCGATCGTCACAATCACCACAGTAATATTATCGCGTCCACCTTTCTCCTTAGCTGCTTGAATTAAAGCATTTGCAGCGCCCTCGCAGGCGCGAATCGACTTCAGAGGCGAAGCAATCAAAGGATCGGAAAGTTCTTCAGTCAAGCCATCGCTGCAGAGCAGCAAGCGATCCCCAGGCTGCACGTCCACCGGCAAAATATCTATCTCCCGCAAATCATCGCGGCCCAAACACTGGGATAAAACGTGACGCCAAGGATGAGTGCGAGCCTGGTCAGGAGTTAGAGCCTTTCTTTTCACAGCCTGAGCCACCCAAGTCTGGTCTTCAGTAATCTGCTCCAAGCGAGAGCCGTGTAGCCGATACAAGCGAGAGTCCCCGATATTAGCGCACCAGGGTCTGCCCTCATCCCTAAACATGAGAACCACAGCCGTAGTGCCCATATCTGCACGTTCCGGGTGGTCGAGCTGATCCGTCAAAATTGCTTGATTGGCAATTAAAAAAGCCTTTTCCAACAACAGCGGAGAATCCTCAGGCCCTTCCCAATGTTCGAGCAAATAAGATTGAATCGCCTGAGTCGCAATCCGGCTGGCTTCTTGGCCTCCGGCGTGTCCTCCCATTCCATCGGCCACTATGAAAAATCGCCCGTCAGAGTCTATGTAGTACGAATCCTGATTTACGGAACGAACTAGCCCTGTGTCTGTCTTACCTGCGAAAGAGCGTTTCATAGATTGGGTGATTGGACTCATCGAACTTGAAAGCTTAATTTAATGGGGTGCGATTTTTTATTCCAAAACTTAAATCCCGAACGGACTTGAAATTCTGCAGCCCGCGATCGCGAGTTTTGGAAAAATTGCACTTCCTTGACCTCATATTGTAGATCGTATGATGGTAATCCCATCTTAAAATTTCCGTAAATCTAGTAAATTAAGCAGCACCTGCCAAAAAAAACTGGATTTCTACCCAAAATTAGAGGTTTTGCTGGCGAGAAATCTAGGCAGCAACCGGGTTTTTAGTCTCAAAGCGCGTAAGTGTTGTAAATTTCAGCAATCTGTGTTCAGCCAGCCAAAACTTAACATTCGATGTCAAATTTGGGCTGGCGGGAAATTTCAAACCTGAAATTTCAAATCGCAAATTGCACAATTATGACATCCTGTCTAAACGATCGATCCGCTTGAACAAACGCAGCATAGCAAACCCTGCACCCGCCGCCAGCACTGCCACAGCGACAGCCGGCCAGACTTGATTGCTGACAAACAAAATTGTCGCCGACAAAGTAAAAGCACTCATCAGCAAAGCATAATTCGTTCCCATTTGAGCGCTGCTCATGCGACGGAGCAAGCGCTCTGTTTCGGCAGAACGGACGCGAATCCGCAAATCTCCCTGTTCGAGTTTATCAATAGTCTCCTCAATCCGGCGGGGCAAACCCAAAGCACTCGAACTCACCTGAGCCGCCTGACGACCGATTTCGTTAAAAATGCTGCTACTTGTATCATGGCCATTTCCATTAGTCATAAGCTGCATGGCAAAAGGTTGTGCCACCTCCATAAAGTTGAACTCGGGATCTAAACCTCGGCCCACCCCTTCGATTGTGGAAAAAGCTCGCATTACAAAAGTAAAAGTAGCTGGGAAGCGAAAAGGTTGGTTGTAGGCAATATCGTAAAGGTCGTCCGTAATCGCGCTCACAGACTGATTTTCAAAAGGCTTGTCCATGAAATTGTCCAGCATATACTGGATGCTGCGGCGCACCGGACTCATATCACCCGTAGGCACCAAAGCTCCCAAATTGATCAGAGAATCCATAATCCGCTGTCCATCCTTGGAAGCAATGCCGTAGAGCGTCTCCATCAGTCCTTCGCGGACGTTCGACTGGATTTGCCCCATCATGCCAAAATCATAGAAAATCAGACAACCGTCAGCACTAACAGCGATGTTGCCGGGGTGTGGGTCAGCGTGGAAAAAGCCGTCGTTGAGCAACTGGCGCAAATAAGCTTTTGCCCCCAACTGAGCGATTAATTTACGATCGATACCGGCAGCTTCCAAGGCTTCGTAGTGGCTGATTTTAATCCCTGGCAGGTATTCCAAAGTCAGCACTCGCGGAGCCGCGTACCGCCAATAAACCCTCGGCACCCGCACCCAGTCACAGTTGCTAAAATTGCGGCGAAAAGTATCAGCATTGCGGCCTTCATGGAGATAGTCAATTTCCAGCCACAGAATGCGACAGCATTCCTCATAAATCCCCATCCAATCTCGGCCGCGGCCCCACTTAGGATGGTTTTGAAAGTAACGGGCAATTCCCTTAAGAATTTGCAAATCGATCTCGAACAGCTTCCGCAGTCCCGGTCGCTGCACCTTAACCACCACTTCCGGGCCCGAATGCAGTTGAGCTTTGTGTACCTGACCCAGACTTGCAGCGGCCAGGGGCACCGGGTCAAAGCTGCGGTAGAGTTCTTGAACTGTCTTGCCCAAATCTTGCTCAACAATTACCTCTAACTGCTCGTAGCTGAAAGCAGGCACTTTATCTTGCAGCTTAGAAAGTTCCTCGACAAACTCTGCCGGGAACAAGTCGGCGCGGGTAGAAAATAACTGCCCAACTTTAATGAAAGTTGGCCCCAAATCCAAGAGTGTTTCTCGAACCCACATAGCTTGAAAGCGGCGTCTGGCAACTTTCTTTTCTTCAGTCACGCCTCCCCAGTAGCTCCAATTTTTGCTGTCGAGCCAGAGGGAAGCCAGCCAGAGCAAGACAAAGGCCCAAATGTCGAAGAAGCGCCGCTTCCGGGAATATTTTTCGCGGTTCCAGCGATAAGCTTTACTTTTGTAGGATTTACTAGCAGTTTTTGGCTCATCGGCTTCGCCAGTGGGCTTGGGGGAGCGCTGGCGATTAACAGAGTCATCAAGGAGAGCAGACACTTGGGTTCCCAAATTGCTTATTTTATGTTGTTGCTTTGATTGAAAGTAGGAGCGCAGGAGCGCAAAGCAATGCGCTCACGTAGTAAATAATAGTTGCGATCGAAATTGAGCGCTAGGGCAAACTGCTGCGGTAGCGCTGCAATTCCGATCGCACCAGAGCCACTTCGGCGCGCAGCTCGTCAATAGTCGCTTGCAAATCTGCAGGATGGATGTCTTGAATGGTAGTGGTGCTTGCAGTGCCAGTTCTGGTCTGCATCGCCTCATCCGAAGCTCGATTTGCCCGTTCCACAACTCGATCGGTGAACTGTCGCAGGCGTTCTCTTTGTTCTGCGTCAAATTTGCCGAGTTCAGAGAAAGCGTTGGTTGCCGCGCTTTCTAATTGCTCGTACAGTGCTTCGGCAAGTGCTCTGCCTACAAAAAAAGCATGAACTGGGGGTTTACTCATAAAAAATCTCTGTGCGCTTCCGCAACAAATTATAACTTGCTTGTCCCCCATGATGCTTGCTCCCAAAGGAAGGAAGTTTGGGGGAATTGACACTCGCACCCCGAGTGTCGGGGATGGGATTGTTGAGAGTTAGAACAGTCTAAGGCGCCACGGCTTAGCCCAAAAGCCTCGCTTACACTTGCTCAAATTCGAGGTTGGGGTTGCTTTGTACCAAAATATTTGCAGCTTGGCAGTATTAATACGCGACATCACACCACCTTAGCGCCCCCCACATATTCTAACATAATTTAAATCAAAATAGAAAACAGTCCTGCATTTTTTGGCGGGCATTTGGATTGCAGAGGGAATAGGAAATATTCGATAAACTTAGAGGGCGACTGTTGGAATTTTCAGCTTCGACGGAAGTTTTTGGAAGATAGTGGTTAGCTAGGTAGGGCCTTATTATCTAAACTAATGAGCAGATATTTGCTGACTCATAAAACCAAGTATTTGTCCGGACTTTGAACCAACAAAAACCATACTAATTTGTCGCAGGTTCGGGAAAAGGCATCGTGGGATCTGCCACAGGAGGTGGCGAATCAGGTGCGATCGAACTATCTGAATTGTTGCCACTGGGACTTGGTATCGCAGGATCAGGCGATCGCTCGATGGGCGAGGCTATTACTGGCGGCGCGGATTCCGACGGCGGCAAGGTTTCAGCGCTAGCACTCTCAGGGGCAGGCGGGGCGGGCGCGGCGGGCGGTTCTGCAGGCAGGGGCGCAACTTCTGGTACTGGTGCGGCTTCTGGTTGGGGATCTGGCTCGATTTCGGTTTGAGGCTCTGGAATGGGGGACTCAGAAGGCTCCTGTGCGGGTTCGGGCGTCGGCGATGGCTCAGGTTCCGGTTCGGGTTCTGGGGCGGGAGTTTCCTGGCTTTGAGACTCAGAAGGTACGGCGCTAGTTTCTGAGGGATCTTCGCTCTGTTCGGGAATGTTGGTGCTGTCTAAGGGGGGTTTGGGGCGCTTGTTGAGTTCGATCGGATAGAGAGGGCTGCTTTCGACAGACGGCTGCCCAAACATCGGCCCTGACAAATCGCGGGATTTGAGCAAATCTTCCAGAGATGGGAAGGATTCAATTTTGGGACGATTGCTGAGACTGGTGCTGTTGTAGTGCCATGCTAGGTCAAAACCCATCCAGCCTGCAATTGCAGCCGTTACGACAAACGCTAGAAAAGTCAACTGCGGCGGGGGAGGTGCGGGCAATCTTAGACTTTGCTTGCCTTTTCTTTTTACTGATACTCGCTCTGTTTCTTGCAGCATGGTGAGCCAATTTTCGACTGTCTGAGGGCGGTTTTGGGGGTCGATTTCGAGTCCCTGAAGGATGGCTCGCTCGATTCCTGGGCTGAGGTTGGGCTGAAATTGCCGTAACTCAGTCAAGGGAATGCGATCGCGCAGGGGTGCTGCTACGGGCGCCACGCCGGAGAGTAAGTAGTAGAGGGTGGCTGCGATCGCGTAGATGTCAGTGGCCGGTGTACATTTACCGTCATAGAGGTATTGTTCGATCGGCGCGTACCCGGGGGAGAGCAAGTTAGTGTGGGTTTGTTTGGTGCCGGCGGTAAAGCCGCGGGGAATTCCGAAATCTATTAACATTACTACGTGAGAATCGGCTCGCCGGATAATATTTTCTGGCTTGATATCTCCGTGCAGCAATCCGCTGTGGTGAACTGTACTTACGGCTGAGGCTATTTGCCGAATATAGTGCAGGGCCTGGGGTTCTGGCAGCGGCTGATCGGTTTCGACTATTTGGGCGAGAGTTTGGCCCGGAATGTAGTCCATTGCAATAAAAGACTGTCCGGCTTCTTCAAAAAAGTCAATTACCCTGACTATGTTGGGATGCTGACACCGCGAGCGGCGTTGGGCTTCGGCAATAAACTGCTGCTGAAATTGGGCAGATTCTGGGTGTTGGCGCAGACTTTCGTTGAGGGTTTTGAGTACGACGGTTTGGTTTAAATGGGTGTGGATAGCTCGGTAAGTGATGCCGAACCCTCCTATCCCTAAAGTCGCGTTAATTTTGTATTTGCCCTGTTGCAGGACTGTTGCTGGCGCTAAGTTCATCTTCAGTTGATGCCGTTTCCCAAACTATGCTACCGCCTTTGGGTTATTTCGCAGAGTTAGGGGTGAGGTTTGAGCGATCGGCGCCCTAGTTTTAGCTTTAGCTCTGCTATATCTTTAATCTTGGCATCCCCACGTCATTTTATCTGTCGTAGGTATTGTGAAAATTAACGCTCCGGCTTTCCAATAATAAAAATCCCGCTCTTGTGGAACGGGAAAGCCATCAGGGTGCATCTATAATATCTGATCTGACTCTAACTTATGGGGGGTACAACCCCTCATTGCTTTAACAAGTCTTTAAAATTAGTCGATTTTTGTAAAAATTTAGGTTTTATGTTGACTTATAATCAATTTTATGGGATTGAAGATTGCCGCATCGCGCTCTTGAGCTTGGGGAATTGAGACTCTCAGGTCTGAAGAGACGCTCGATTCTTGAATAGACTAGGGGAGAGAGCAATTTTTGCAATCTGGCTGCGATCACTTCAGTTGAGGCGAACTGGTACATTCCGATGGCGAATATGATCTGGATTTATAATACGTCGTTTTCCCCTGCTGCTCCCAGAGTCACACCTTACAGACCAAATTACCTTTTTGGCTCAGATGAAGTTCAGGCGAGCGGCCTAAAATGAGAAAGAGGCATCGTATCGGGCTTAATCTTGAGACTGCAAATGGCTCAAACCTTGTAAATAAAAAGGCTGTAAGCATTCTCCCGACATTGGTAGCCCAGAGCCATAAATGCTTCAATCGCTGTTCGCGTTACACAGCAAGGCCTGGAGGCAAGCTCAAGTTCCCCCCAAGGGGGGAACTTGAGCTTAAGTTGTCACGAATGGGGTCTTCCTGGTAACGATAAGCGATCGATTAGCAATTAGCAGCAATTAGTAATTACTTATTCTTTGGTTTGAAAATGTCTGTTAAACAATCACATTACGAAACTTTACTAGCAGAGTACAGCGAATCTTCGGCCGCGATCGCGCTGCTGAAAAAATATCGCGTTTACATGGAAATGATTCCGAGTATCCGCCGCGCCCATGAGAGTTTAATCACAATTCCTTTGCCAATTGCGCGCTTGCGGGACGGGGTTTCGTATGCCGGAAGCAGCGGCACTAGCATATCGCCCGGACAGGCAGTTTGTTTGCCCTGCGATTTGGCCATTTTGATGTGCGATCCAGAATGGAAAGTTAAAATTGGAGTGGAAATTTTGATTTTCATTCATCGTCCGGGCGAAGAGTTTTCTGAGTTGCTCGGCCGCTGGCGTCAGTCTCAAGTTTGGCTGGATAAAGGTTACGAATGGGTGATGCCGCAGCGCTACAGACATATTTACAGCGATGAAGCTGAGGCTGTTCATCCGCTATTTGTTTTGTTTGAGGAAACGCCGGAACTGATTCAACGGGGTTTGATGGCGGCTGGTTTGCCGTTTGTGGTGGAAAGTTTCGAGTCGGTTGAAGAAGTAGAGGAGGAAGAGTTTCTGGGTAGCGGGGAACTGGGAAGTATTGGTGAAGAGAGTTTTGATTTGTAGGGTGGGTGCGATCGCCTATAGCCATCCTATTGCTTGAAATAAAGTAGATTTTTTTCAACGAACTGCAGAGGGCGCTCTTGGCGCAGAGAAAGAGAAAAGAGAGAAATATTGATGTTTGTGAAGCCCGAAGTGCGTTGTTATACGAAATTCTGGTTAGCTACCCCCCTTAGAATATAGTAATCCTAAATCAGTTGCCAAAATATTGGGCTTCACTAATCCTGATTAATTTGGTATTAATTCCGAGTTTTTATAAAAAAAGCCATACATCTCTAGCTTGGGAAAATCAAAAGTCTGACAATCAGTTACAAGCATAAATAGTGTTGGCTATTCATTAGTTAATATGCTCAATGAATAGCTCAGGCAGGAATGAAAGACAAATGAAGCTAGCAAAATATTTGGTAAGCTGTTGTGCATTTAAATTGTATGTTGAGAGCGGGCTTTCCTGCCCAACCTCTACTCCCCACCAAAGTTAAAATTTCTTTTACCATGCAATTTAAATGCGGATTAGCTTAGACTCTTTACCTGGTTTAACAGAGAAAGCTAATTTATTATTAACTATAAGCCCAACCTAGAGGGGTTAGGTGGATTGAACAGCCATGAAAACGAAGAAAAAAAAGATAAAATTGTTAACAAAGCTGTTGAAAATCGAGAAATAAAAGTAATTTTATATCGCCGCTAGGAAGGAATTATAATCATTTTACAGGTGGCATAAATTGTCAGTAAATTAACTTTACACATGGTAAAAAAAAGTCATAAATTACATCAAAATTCTCTATACCTAGTCAAAAAATTACCTTGGAAATAAGCTGTTCAGCATCTAAAACGCATATTGTATGGTATGCTATAGTATAATAATTTTAATAAAATTTATACCTACTAAAAACTTCCTCAGTTCTGAAACAAAGAAAACTCTGTAACAAGCATTAAAAGACCATGAGCATCCAGATATTCGACAAAGAGCGTTAATATTTTTATTACTAAATAACGGAAGCTCACAAGCTCAAACTACTGAAGTAATTGGATGTTCTCTCCGAAAAGTTGCCTATTGGAGTGTTCACGGTGATCCTGAAATTTTAGACAGTTTTAAAGATAACAGGATGAAGGGTAATTACCGAAAAGCTACAGAGAAATACATTAATTTACTTTTAGAAACACTTGAAGTAGACCCGGAAAAATATGGTTATGAGTTCGGAAGATGGACAACAGCTAGACTTGCAATATATCTAGGAGAACAGACGGTAATTGAGCTGAGTAGTACCCAAGTAAGGAGAATTTTAAAATCAAAAAAGTATGTTTACCTTTGGGCTAAATACAGCTTGAAAGATAAGCAAGATGCCGTAGAAAGGGGTTTATTCAAAGATAAATTAGCTGAGTATCTAAAAATATAAAAAGCATCTTCATACCTTTTACAGGTATGGTTTTGGGACGAGAGTGGATTTAGTTTAAGAGTGATTAGAAGGAAAAGCTGGTGTAAAAAAGGAACTCGAATTAACATTCATAGGAGAGCGACGAAAAGGCCGTATTAATGTGATGGGTGGAGTGAGATATTCAGACAAAAAAAGATGGGTAGATTTTATTTCCTCTGGGAATTCTGCTAATTTTTATGCTGTGCTGAATTTATTTTTATGAAGATTTAAAAGCCGAGTGGATATTGCAAGAAAATTTAGTCGAAGACTTTCAAGATAATGGCTGTAAGTTTGTGATAATTTTGGACAACGCTAGTTTTCATAAAAAAGCAGAGACTTTGCAGAAAATAGCCTCATAAATGCCCAATCTAATCATAGAGTTTTTGCCCAAATATAGCCCTGACTATAAGCTAGTTGAATTAGTATGGCATTCTGCCAAGGAATATGTTGCTAATAGATTATTTAAATCCATTGAAAAACTAGAATTATTGTTACATAAACTTTTAAATGAACGAGTACTAATTATGAAATGGAACATAAAAAAATTAAAGGTAACTTAGTTAATGCAGTTTAGATGTCGAACAGCTTCTCCCCTATTTTGTTAGGTAGCCACTAACAGAGTAAAGCGGGGGTCAAAGGCAGCCTACTGGTAGCCCAACCTGGTAAATGTCGAGCAATAGTTCATGTGTAGCGAAAGCAAAGATGTGGGTGAATCATCGTTATATTGAAGTAGTCTAATGGCTGATTAACACCATGCCAAAAGACAAGGATATGGCATAGGCGATTTTAACTTCTTCCTATAAGCACTGCCCAGAAACCCAGTGGATAGCATCACACTAAAAACTCTACCAATTTGTATTGGGAACGAAGTAACTATCATGTATTCTGGAGAAGAACAGGTGGATCACCCAGTAAGTAGCTAACGAAGAGTACATGAGATAGGGAGTGTATCAGACGCTAATGCTCTATTTTAATGACAGAGATACGCAGACAGATGCCCGGTAACTTCAAAGATGGGAATTATCGTAGCAATGAATAAGTCTAAAACGCGGGACAACCAGACGCTGGAATGGAATCAAATCAATGGGCGCCAAGCCGAAAGATTGAAATTCAAGTCGCAAAAACGTATCTATAGAACAAGTGAACATGGTGATGTTAAAGCAGTTGGTAAGCTTCAAAAGAGCTTGATTAATTCATGGTATAATAAGGTTCTAGCGGTACGACGGGTTACACAAGACTATGCTGGTAAACGTACAGCCGGAGTGGATGGTATTAAATTACTAACCCCGAAGCAACGAATTAAGCTAGTAAATGATCTCAAAACAACTGGTAAAGCACAATCTACACGTAGGGTAATGATTCCAAAACTAGGAACTAATGAGTCAAGACTATTACCCATACCCACAATGTACGACCGCGCCTTACAATCAGTTGTCAAAGCACCGCTTGAGCCAGAATGGGAGGCATCATTCGATCCCAACTCATATGGTTTTCGACGAGGAAGGTCATGTCATGATGCGATAGGAGCCATCTTTAACAGTATCAGATATAAAGCCAAATATGTGCTAGATGCTGATATTGCTAAATGCGTTGACCCCATTAATCAAAAAGCGTTACTTGACAAAATAAATACTTATCCACGACTCCGATAACAAATTAAGTCGTGGCTTAAAAGTGGCCTGTTAGACCAAGGTAAAAATTTTTCTACCAAGGAAGCTAACCCACCCGGAGGGGTTATTTCCCCGCTGCTGGCTAACATGGCCCTACACGGAATGGAAGAAAGGATTAAGCAATATGCGGAAACGCTAACAAAAGGGTACTCACGAATCAATAAAAAAGAGAAACAATGTTCCCTAAGTTTAACCCGAGACGACGATGATTTTGTGATAATGTACAAAAACATTGACGTAATACTCACCTGTCAGAAGATAATTGCCTACTGGTGGAGTGATATTGCCTTAGAGTAGAAACCAAATCCCACAAAATTAACCCACCTTCTCAACAAATATAATGGAAATGTTGTGTTTTAGTTTTTAGGATTCCATATACAACTGTATCCCGTAGGTAACTATAGAGATGCCAAAACTACAAATGGAAAGCCACTAGGTTTCAAGACAATAATCACCCCGTCCCAACCAAAAATCCAGGCTCATCTCGTAAAAAAAGCTGAAGTAATAGATTGCTATAAACACTCCCATCAATCTGTCTTAATTAAGAGGTAAAATGCAATCATCCGGGGATTGTCAGACTATTACTCAGCATTAGTAAGTAAGAAAATCTTCCAAAAAGTAGATAATCTTGCTGAACACAAGCTAAGAGGATGGGCAAAACGACGAGAAAAAGGTAACATCAACACAGACAAATACTGGCGAACAGTAGGCGAACTAAATTGGTGGGTCAGCACAGAAATAGGTTTTGAGTGAGTCCAATATGCAACAACGAATATCGTAAGGCACGTAAACGTAAAAGGCAATTCAACACCCTATAATAGTCAGTAGATTTACTGAAGTAAACGACTTGGAGAATACCATGACACACCAACAATAGTAGGAATACTCATTAAGAAATAAAAAGGTAAATGTAGCCACTGTGGTTTGTACTTTACACCTACAGACATTGTAGAAGTTGACCATATCTAACCCACCTCCCTAGGTGGCAAAGATAAATTTAAAAACCTCCAACTTCTACATAAACACTGTCACGACACAAAAACGGAAAAAGACGGTTCCTTCCACAAGAACCATGATTAAAACCCGTTTTGAATTGTACCCATAACAAGGGTGAAGATATCAAGGATCCGGATGAGGCGAAAGTTTCACGTCGGGTTCTGAAGTAGAGGTAGGTGGAGAAATGCCCCTATCGAATCTAACAGCTAGCATAAATTTTGCCGCTAACCGTCCCTGGGTGCAATTAATCGAATTAGAAGATGATCATTCTGTGGGAACTTTCCTAGCGGAAAGGTGGGAAGCGATTCAAAATTTTTGCCAATTCAAAAATTAAAACCTGACCAACTTTCAAGTCTTAACAATCAAATGACTGAACAAGATAGATCGACTCGCACCTTAGCCGTTGACATTGGCGGAAGTGGTATCAAAGTTATGGTTTTGGACAATGAAGGTGAGCCCCAAACGGAACGCAGCCGTTTAGAAACGCCTCAACCGCCGAAACCGGAACCCGTACTAGAGGCGATCGCCTCTTTAGCAAGCGGACAAGGGGAATTTGACCGAGTATCCGTCGGCTTCCCAGGCGTCGTGCGTCTAGGCGTCATCAAAACCGCAGTGAATTTAGATCCGTCTTGGATAGATTTTGACTTACAAACTACCCTCAAAGATCGCTTGGGAAAACCTGTGCGAGTGGCGAACGATGCGGATATTCAAGGATTGGGAGCAATTGCTGGGACGGGGGTAGAATTAGTAATTACCCTGGGTACAGGTTTCGGTTCTGCCTTATTTGTCGATGGTATCTTGGTACCCAATTTAGAATTAGGACATCACCCGTTTCGCAAAGGGGAAACTTACGAACAGCAATTAGGGCGATCGGCATTAGATACAGTCGGTTCCAAAAGATGGAATCGCCGTCTAGAAAAAGCGCTCACCTCTGTGCAAAATCTCTTTAACTGCGATCGCATTTACATCGGCGGTGGCAATACTAAAAAGATTGCTTTTGAGTTACCGCCACAGGTTAAAATAGTACCAAATGTGAGCGGTTTATTGGGCGGGATTGCTTTGTGGCGTGATTGAGTAAACTTGGTGGCAAAAATTCCCATCAATATCAAAGAAACCGGATTTTTTGCTCGGATTAAAGGCAATAATCCACTCTTTAGGTAAAAAACCCGGTTTCTGAATCCACGACGGTTGATTTTGTTTTTGGCTTGTGTGATGGTCGTTTAAAAAATTATTCGCCCATCGGATCGCGGTAGCGTTTAGGTTCATCCTTGCGAAACAGATTAGCCAAACCGAGTATGCCCAACAAACCCAAAGCACCCCAATGATTGTTGTCGTTTTTGCTTTCTTGAAAGGGAGTTCTGTCGAGAACGACTCCATTAGAATCAGTATTGTTTTGGGTCGGAGCTGACTCGGTTTGAGCTGAGGCAGGCATAGCTGAAGGGAGAATAGCCAAACTCAAAGCTATGAGGGTAGCGGCGGCATTTTTAGAGATCTCTGACGGCTTGACTTTCATACTTGGTTTCCACATATTAGCAGTTACTTTCTAAGAATAATCAATTGGGCGCGCCCCCGGCATCAATCGAGCGACAGAAACTAAATCCCCCTCTCCTCTTGCTTTCGAGATAGAAGACGCTCTATGCTAAGTTCAGATGCTTCTAAGCAGATTATCTAAAATAAAAAGTCGTAAACTATACCATGCTTCCCTTTATCCGAAAAGATTTAGCCGAACTTACCGCATACACTCCCCATCCGGGCGGCACATCAGGAGAACCAGCGCATTCGGAAAGTGCGATCGATCGCCTTGATACCAACGAATGCCCCTACGACTTGCCAGAGGAATTAAAAAAAAAGCTAGCTTGGACTTACCAGCAGTTAATTGAGACTAATCGCTATCCCGACGGAGGCCACGCAGCCCTCAAAGAGGATCTCGCCGAATACGTCAATGAATCCCTAAATGTCCCCGCCCTTAACAAGGGGGGGCTAGGGGGGGTTACACTGCCCAAAACCGCCATTACAGCCGACAATATTTCTGTGGGCAACGGTTCCGACGAACTAATTAGATCCATCTTAATAGCTACTTGTTTAGGCGGTACCGGCTCTATTTTGGTTGCGAATCCTACCTTTTCGATGTATGGAATAATCGCCCAAACCCTCGGTATTCCCGTTGTGAGTGTTCCGCGAAAAGAGGAGAATTTTGAAATCGATATCGAGGCGGCTAAAAAGGCGATCGCCCAAAATCAAAATCCCCCCGTGCGCGCCGTCTTTGTCGTTCATCCCAATTCTCCCACAGCCAATGCTTTGACACCAGATGAAATAGAATGGTTGTCAAATTTACCCGAAGAGATATTAGTAGTAATTGACGAAGCCTATTTTGAATTCAGCCAAAATACTTTAGCAGACCAATTGCACCATCACCAGAATTGGATAATTTTACGCACATTTTCCAAAGCATTTCGGTTAGCGTCAATGAGAGTCGGATATGCGATCGCCCATCCCGAACTCGCAGCCGCCTTAGAAAAAATCCGTCTCCCCTACAACCTCCCCAGTTTCTCGCAAACCTCAGCCGAGTTTGCCCTAGCGCAGCGGCAGTTATTGCTGGCAGTAATTCCCGAAATTATAGCAGAGAGATCGCAATTAATTGCAGCGCTAACTCAGCATCGAAAATTGCAAGTTTGGCCGAGTGCGGCTAACTTCGTTTACCTGCGGGTGAAAGCTGGCGATCATAATTTAGCAGAAACTGAACACAAACAAATCATGCAGCAGCTAAAACAGCGAGGTACTTTAATTCGCCATACTGGGGGAGGTTTGCGAATTACGGTGGGTAGCCCGGAGGAAAATCAGCGAACAGTCGATCGAATAGGAGAAATTTTTGACAACTCATAATATTCTGTCTCCAGTTTCTGCTTAACACAAAAATAACTTTGGAGAAGGTATATATGCTTCAAGGAAAGGTTTTACGGGTTGCTCGTCCAACGGATTGCCTCGATCGAGTTGTTCATTTCTACACAGAGGGTTTAGGGCTGCAAATCCTCGATCGTTTTGAAAACCATGAAGGTTTTGATGGAGTAATGATTGGGATGCCAGGAGAAAGCCACCACTTTGAATTCATCCATCAACGGGGACATATTGTAGGTGGCGCTCCAACTCAAGACAATCTTATCGTCTTTTACCTTCCTAACCAACAAGAATGGCAGCAGGCTGTTGAGCGAATGAAAGCAATGGGATTTGAGCCTGTAAACTCCTACAATCCTTACTGGGACAAAGATGGAGTGACCTTTGAAGACCCAGATGGCTATCGAGTCGTTTTGCAGAATGCCGAGTGGAACTTGTAGCAGCGCGATCGCAGCCTAAGGTATCTACACCAATTTATAACTGATCATTTCCTTGCCGTGCCGCGCGAATGGTTTGGGGAAATACGCCTACTAAAAGTGCCAAAGCTTCATCGGGAATTTGTGCCACTATTTCCGAATCCAAATATTGTTCAAACTGAGTTAAAACCATTTGTGCGCGTTCCAAAGCTGTAGGCTTTGCCGTTAACTGTTCCATTAACCGCACCCACTGCCGCCGAATTCCAAAAGCTTTCTGTATTTCTTCGGGAGATTGAGGGCAAACCAAACAAAAATCGCCCACGGGAATCGCCTGCTGAGAGTCAACATCAAAAACGCCCCCAACGGCAGCCCCAGGTCCGGCAAACTCCGCGTGGAAGCGTTTAATCAAAATTAGGCCGTTCCGGCGACGGCTATCTACCATCAAAAGCTTACCGCTGTTGATTTCTGCGAGAATGTCAGAGGAGTGGGGGTGTTCTGTCAAATCTGTGCCAAGGTTTCGATGTCCCAAGTCCGGGCCAGCAGAAAGGCCGGCGCGGACAATATAATTAGAGGTAAGATTAGAGCTGGATGAAGTATCAATTTTTTGCTCCTCCCGCTGCCGATCGAGATTATTCATTTAAAGTTATAAATTAATACTGTCACAAGGTGGTAGTTTGAGCGCGATCGAATATCAAATGCAGGTAGAACAAGCAGTAGACACCCTGAAAGCGGATCTCCCGACGCTTTTTGAAAAAGACATCTCCTACGACATCTACACAAAAGATGTTTATTTTCAAGACCCGGTTAACAAATTTAAAGGAAAAATTAACTATCGCATTATCTTTTGGACTCTTCGATTTCACGGGCAGCTATTCTTTAACGAGATTTACTTCGACCTGCACGACGTAGGTCAGACAGCCCATGATACTATTGTGGCAAATTGGACTGTTCGCGGGAAACTGCGGGTTCCCTGGAAAGCTCGGATTTTTTTTAACGGCTACTCTACTTATAAACTGGATAAAGACGGCTTAATTTACCAACATATTGACACCTGGGACAGAGAACCCGGAGAGATTTTAAAGCAGTTTTTCCGCAAGGGGGAGGAGGCGACCCAAGTATAAGCCAAAAAGGTCGATCGCGCCGAGATCAGGGCCAGCCACCCAATTAACTTATAATGGCTAAAATAATCATCATCCCTCCGATTCATTTTCTGCTATTTGTAAATTGCTAAAATGATTGTCGCCTCTGATTCATTTTCTTTTATTTGCACTCCTGAAAAACATCATGGCTGATATTGTCCAGACTGCCACCAATGCCAGCTCTTTCAAAACACTCGTGACTGTTATTGAAGCGGCTGGTTTGTTAGATTTATTGCAAAGTCCGGGACCTTATACCGTCTTAGCACCAACTGATGAGGCATTTGCCAAAATTCGTACGAACACTATTACCTCTTGGCTGGAAGACATACCCAAGCTCAAGAAAATTCTGACTTATCACATTCTGTTTGGCGAGGTACTAAGTGAGAATTTACTTGAGTTAAGTTCTGCTGAAACAGTGGAAGGTTCTGTAGTGGGAATTGATACTTCTGACGGCATTAAAGTGAATGATGCTAAAGTTCTCACTTCAGATATTCTTGCCGACAATGGCGTCATTCATATCATTGATGCGGTGCTAATACCAACATTGCTTGCAGCATAACCAAACTTGTGGCATCTCTAAATTTAGTAGGGTGCTTATGGGCGCACCTGACATTTTAAACTAGAGAACTTACGCAAGTGTTACAATTAGTAAGGTGCGTCAGAACCCAAACCATAGCTCATCCGCCCATAACTCGGTCGGACGCACCCTACAAGTCGATTTGATCGTGACACTTGCGTAATTGCTGAACTAATTATCCGAACCTAAAATCAATCCTGAGCGCGCCGGCAGCATCAATTCTAAAAGCCGATTTTCCCCGTCACCTTTCCAAACAAACTCGCCTTTCCCAAACAGCAATTTCTCGTGAGGAGATTTCAAATTAGCTGCCTCAAAGCTAATATTAGCTTCTTCGGTCGCGACATTAATCGCAACAACTATTTCCTCATCCCTCAAAATTCTGGCAAAAACGTAAACCGTTCCTTCAGCAAACAGAACTTGGTACGATCCAGTGCGGAGGGCCGCGTATTTGTGCCGCAAAGCTATCAACTGCTTATGATAATCTAAAACATCAAGTTCCCAGCGAGATTGTAAGGGAAAACCGCGGCGAGAATCGGGGTCTAGAGCACCGGGTAAACCAACTTCATCGCCGTAGTAAATGCTAGGAGCTCCCGGAAAAGTTAACAGTAGCAAAGTAGCGAGTTCGACGCTAGCTTTATCGCCCCCAGCAATTGACAGCAACCTAGCTGTATCGTGACTAGCCAACAAATTAAGTTGAGTTAGCTGTATCGGCCACGGGTAGAGATCCAAAACGTGCTGAATTTTGTCGCCGTACTCTTTAGCAAAAAGCGGCGGATAGGGATGGTAAGAACGACCTTCAATTTGAGCTAAATCAACTCTATCGCCCGCTGTAAAAGCAATAGTCGGCGCCGCAAAAAGATAATTCATTACTCCATCAAATTGACTGCCGTCGAGCCATTCTCTCGCGTCTTCCCAAACTTCACCAACAATGTAAGCTTCGGGATTAATAGCTTTAACTCGGTCTCGAAATTCCTGCCAAAATCCTGGGGTTTTAATTTCAAAAGGAACGTCCAGCCGCCAGCCATCGATGCCGAATTTAATCCAATATTCGGCGATTTCCATGATGTATTCTCGCACTTCTGGATTATCGTGATTGAATTCAGGAAGTGCTCGATTCCCATCCCAACCGGCATAATTAGCAGGAAAATTGCCGTCGTAAGCGGATAGCGGCCAGCCTTCAATTTTAAACCAATCCACCCAAGGAGAATGGGGGCCGTTTTCGAGGATGTCGTGAAAGAAGAAAAAGCCGCGGCTGGCGTGGTTGAATACGCCGTCGAGGACGATTTTGATGTTGCGATCGTGAGCCGCGTCTAGAAGCTCTTTAAAAGCCGGATTGCCACCCAACATCGGATCGACTTGATAGTAGTCGTGGGTGTGGTAGCGGTGATTGCTGGCCGACTGAAATATGGGGGTGAAATAAATTGCGTTAATGCCTAAGTCTTGCAAGTAGTCTAGCTGTTCCATCACGCCCCACAAGTCGCCGCCTTTGTAGCCTTGCAGGGTGGGGATTTCGTGCCATTCTTCCCACATGAAGTTTTGCAGCAGGCGTTTGCGAGGCTGTTTGCTTTTGGCGAAGCGATCGGGGAATATTTGGTAGAATACCGCGTGTTTAACCCAGTCTGGCGTTTGAATTTGCATACACTTTTTTTAGCTTTTAGGGGTTAGGCTACAGTAGCAGATGTTTGTTGCGGATCTAGCTTTTGGTAGAGAATAGACATTTTATCCCATTTGGTCGAGCGACAAATTGTAAAATATTACACAAATTTGCGGTCAATCTAAGATAGAAAACTGACTCTACCTAGAAGAAATTTATCGTCCCGACGGGGGGCGCTTCCTGAGTGCTGTGGAGTCGGACAAACTCAAATAACAGAAACGCCCGCAAAAAAACCGGATCAAACTCAAGCAGAACCAGAGCGCGAAGAAGGGCCCATACAGAGCGTCAGCGCCCGTGGTGGCGCGATCGACCTGCCTTGAAAAAGAACAACAGCGCCATGAGCCTCGATTGATAAATTGTGAAAACGGGGACTTTACCCAAAAGACTTATTATTAACAGCCCAAACCCCGAACCTTATTCTTTCCTTAAACTGCCTTTATTTATTGAAGGGTATTTTAAGTCACAACTCAAAACTTTTTTAAATATCCATTCTGGATAGATGGGTATTTTAACTCACAACTCAAAACTCCTAACTCCAGTCCCGGACGCACTCCAACTCTTCTAAACCGGGTTTTTTAACTGTTATTGAGGATTTGAAGAAGTATTTGGATTAAACAACCCGGTTTCTGTGTAGGCGACTCAACTGATAACTCAAAACTCAAAACTTCCTTGCTCCCCCCCCTTGTCAAGAAGCCCTCACCATCCGACACTGTACTTGGAGAGTTAATCGACCCTAGGGAGAAAGTTCCTTGAAAAAAGTCTTAGCCATCATCCTCGGTGGCGGTGTAGGCACCCGCCTTTACCCCCTAACCAAACTGCGAGCCAAACCCGCAGTTCCCCTCGCAGGCAAATATCGCCTCATCGATATTCCTGTCAGCAACTGCATAAACTCGGAAATAGTCAAAATCTACGTCCTCACCCAATTCAACTCAGCATCCCTCAACCGTCACATCTCTCGCACCTACCAGTTTTCCGGCTTCACCGAGGGATTTGTTGAGGTGCTCGCCGCCCAGCAAACTCAGGAAAACCCCAACTGGTTTCAAGGGACAGCCGACGCAGTTCGCCAATATCTCTCGCTGCTAGAACAGTGGGACGTTGATGAATACTTGATTCTCTCTGGCGACCACCTCTATCGCATGGACTACCAGAAGTTTGTGCAGAGACACCGCGAAACCAACGCGGATATCACCCTCTCGGTTTTGCCAATGGACGAGAAGCGGGCCTCGGATTTTGGTTTGATGAAAATCGACGACACCGGCCGCATTGTTTCTTTCAGCGAAAAGCCAAAAGGCGATGCGCTCAAACAAATGCAGGTGGATACTACTACACTGGGACTAACAGCGCAGCAGGCTCAGGAAAGTCCTTACATTGCTTCGATGGGGATTTACGTCTTCAAAAGAGAAGTTCTGATTAAACTCCTGAAAGAATCTCCAAATCAAACTGATTTTGGTAAAGAGATAATTCCGAATTCTGCAAAAGACCACAACGTTCAAGCTTATTTGTTTGACGATTACTGGGAAGATATCGGAACCATTGAGGCTTTTTACGAGGCTAACTTGGCTCTGACAAAACAGCCTAAGCCGCCTTTCAGTTTCTACGATGAAAAGGCGCCGATTTATACTCGCCCGCGTTTCTTGCCGCCGACTAAGCTTTTAAATACTCACGTGACTGAATCGATTATTGCTGAAGGCTGCATTCTCAAAGAGTGCCGGATCGACCATTCTGTGTTGGGAGTTCGATCGCGCATTGAAGCTGGATGTACGATTCAAGACACCCTGGTCCTGGGTGCTGACTTCTACGAACCCGACGCCGAACGGCATTCGAGTTTGGACAGCGGCGGCGTCGCCCTCGGTATCGGTGCAGATACTACAATTCGCCGCGCGATTGTGGATAAAAATGCCCGCATTGGCCGCAATGTTCAAATAATTAATAAAGACCGAGTGGAAGAAGCAAACCGCGAAAACCAAGGTTTTTACATCCGCAGCGGCATTATCGTAGTCCTGAAAAATGCCACGATTCCTGATGGAACTATCATTTAGTTATTAGTCATTAGTCATTAGTCGTCAGTCATTAGTTTTTTAAGTTAAAATCTGTTACCTGCTTTTCAAGTGACTGATTATAAATAATGAAATTAGTGACAGATCACCAATGACCGATGACTGATGACTGATGACAAAATTCATTCTTTTTTTTGTTGATTATTAATTTCCACCCCTGATGCGAGGTTGTCGAAATACTTGGCTTTATTCAAAGGCTCGCGGATTATTAATAAGCGACCTTCTCTGTTACTGTCTGCCGTGATACAGATATGTCCGCTCGCCTGCGTCTGGCGAATAGCTTCTGATTCTTGTATTTGCGCTGGTAGCACGACTGGCAAATGCGCTGCCCGTTTCTGAGTAAAACAGAACTCTCGGAACTATCTTTCCAATCGTCGCAGCAGCCACAAGGCCAACTTAGCAAATAATTCATAATGTTAGCACCCTAGTAGCGTTAAAAGCTTATCGCTCTACTATCCTATCTTAATGTTTTATACAAGTGTGTGATGTAGCTAACAGACAGCGGAGAAATTATGTTATATTACTTGGATTTAAATCTCTTCAAAGGTTGTAAAAATAAAATTTTATAGGAAGGGTCTGGGGTTAATAAAAAATATCTAGAAATTTTGTGGGATAACGGCGCAATTTAGGGTATTATATAGTCACAATTTAGACATCAGATTGGATCGAACTTGCTGATGAAAACCTGCTAAGATTTGGATTGGGTGATAAAGCTCAGATCGAGAAGTTCGTAGGCGTAAGCCGGGGCGTAGCCATCGCACCGCGCCCCGAAAAGAAAGACCAAAAAAAGATCGATCGTCCGCGCCAGTCAACCCTCCTGGTCTCGCGCCCGCAACAGCAGCAGCTTTCCCCGCCTCATCTCAACCGGGCTGCTGCCTCCCGACAGCCCTAAGCCTCATAACTCCCCACAAAGTTTTCGTCACAGGAGTTTCCCCGTCTCACAGCTCACAGGTATAGCAACGGCATCTAGGGTAAGGACGTTCTTAATTGATGAAACCATTGTTTTTGCTGTCGAATGCCAAAAGCATTTCTAGAGGCGGCTGCTCTGGCTCCCTTCAGCACCAGAGATCCGAATGCTATAAAATCTTAAACAGCAGCGGAGTGCGGAAATTGCGATCGAACGCCAAGCAACAACCGAACTCGATCGAGTCCAAACCTTTGATAACCTATAATTTGAATGAGATGCCGCAGGCACTTCGGCTCCTGGCATTATACTAATGCGCCATCCTGCGGCTAATTTGGGATTTATTCTTTCTAACAACTAACAACTAACAAATAACAACTAATAAAGAGGGGATTGCTTAATGGCTGCAACAGATTTTAAAGACTATTACGCTATTTTGGGGCTCAACAAAACTGCCAGTTCTGACGAAATTAAAAAAACTTTCCGCAAACTAGCCCGCAAATATCACCCGGACATGAACCCCGGCAACAAAGAAGCCGAAGCTCGTTTTAAAGAAGTAAACGAAGCTTACGAAGTGCTCTCAGACCCTGAAAAACGCAAAAAATACGACCAATACGGTCAATACTGGAAGCAAGCTGCCACAACTCCAGGCGGATGGCCGGGGGGGGGCAGTACGAATGTAGACTTTGGCGGGGTTGACTTCAGCGAGTACGGCAGTTTTGACGAATTTATCAATGCCTTGCTAGGCCGCGCAGGTAGTAGTCCCGGTAGTGCCCGCAATGCCAAGTGGAATTACAGCAACTACCGCAGCACCAGCGGCGGGCCCACAGGTTTTGGCGGATTTGAAGATTTCGCGGGGTACGAAAACCGCACTGCAGGAAGCTCTCTCGACACCGAGGTCGCCATTTCCCTGACTCTGGGGGAAGCATTTCGGGGAACTTCCAAGCGAGTCGCCACGGGGGAAGTTTCGATTCCAGCCGGAGTGAAAACCGGCAGTAAAATTCGGATAAAAGGCAAAGGTCAAGTTGACCCCTACACGAAGCAGCAGGGAGATTTGTACCTAAAATTAGAAGTTTTGCCTCACGCTTTCTTCCAGTTTGAGGGAGAAAATTTGGTCTGCGAAGTGCCGATAACTCCCGATGAAGCGGTGTTGGGAGCTTCGATTGAAGTGCCGGCGCCTGAAGGTATGATCACTGTGAAATTTCCAGCCGGGATTCGTTCGGGTCAGTCTTTGCGGTTGCGGGGCAAAGGATGGCCGAAACCCAAGAAAGACGAGCGGACTGATTTGTTAGTAAAAATTGCGATCGTGCCACCTAAAGAACTCACCACTGTCGAACGCGAGTCCTACGAGAAAATCCAAGCAAACCGTACTTTTAATCCTCGCAGTAATCTCAATCAGATGGTGCTTTGAAAAAGCGTGCATTTCTCGGGCGCAAATAAGATTCTTTCTTCAATATTTCCTCGGGACACAGCATTGTTGTGTCCCTACTGTATGCAAGCGCGCTCTCATTTGAAAAATACCCTGTTAATAAGTCAACTTTTCTTCGCCCGTAATTTGCACTTTCCAACCTTCTCAAGACTCTTCGCTAGCTCTTAGCTGAGTAGGTTGACTACCTTGTTTGAGGTTGATGGTAATTTTTTTAGCTCCTTTGTTCTCCAGATCTCGGATGTAGCCGGTCGATCTGTCAGAAGCTTCCTGTCTGCTGTCATAGGGCCCAAAGTAATAGGTACCCTTTGGCGAATCGGTATCCACTTCTACCCACCATTCGTCGCGTCGAGTGCTGCTAGCAGGTTGAGCTAGCACCCAAAAAGCCGTGAAAAACATACCCAACATAGAGATTTCAAACATATTTACCTCGGGAAATACTTAAGTAGTTTTTACTATTCTCAATTTATCAAGGCAACGGGAGCGATCGGCTCGTCCTCAGTGCTGATTTGATGCCGATAATTTTTGGCAGTTAATGCTGGCTAAACTCTGCATTTTGGTGGAGAAGATGCCGACTTTGAAGCCACCACTACAAATACAAAGTCCGCCCGGTAAGGACTAGGACAAGACGATGCTTAATATTATTGTTGAGGCTTCAGTTAATGAAAAATTCAAACAGAACTTAGACACTCTTGACGCTCAGAAACCGCGTTGCTTAACCCATACCCCTCGCTATAGACGGAGTATTTTCGTCAAAAAACCCGGTTTCTGCCCCCTGGAGTATCAAAATTCTTAAGCCGCGATACCCTCTGAAAATTCACTATCGCAAATCGTGAGTTCCGAAGGCTGACAGCGTTTGATGCGGATACTAACCCTTTTAGCTCCCTCGCTTTCCAAGTCTTCGATGTAGCCTGGAGTATTGCTTGAGGCTTCTTTGTCGGTGTCGAAGGGGCCAAAATAGTAGGTACAGTGGGGCAAATCGGTGACAATTTCTACCCACCATTTCTCAGACCGGCGGTGGCTTGGCCCGGCAAACACGGACAAGACTGCGACGTAGATACAAAATAAATAAAATCCGAGCATCTTTATTCTTGAGGGAGGTTTAATTTATTATTTAAATCTATCAAAATAATTTGTCCGATCGAATCAACCTCAGTGCTGATTTTGCCTCGATCGACTTTAGATGCGAGATTTTAGATCTTAGATTTTTCTTCCCATCTAAAACCTAAAGCAAAACCCGCCGGTGCGGGTTGTTTGCTAACTGAAAAATGCTCTTTTTCCGAACTAGATGGCTGGGCAAACCTCAGCCTGCTGAGGTTTAGCGCTTGCCTTTGGGGAACTGTTCGATACCAGCCCAACCGTAGAAAACCAGCTCGTCGTTCTGAACTCGGCAGCGGTCTACTCGCAGTTGAGTGCCTTCTAAGGCAAATTTGTCTAAGTCTAGCAAGTTATTTACGTGGGCAATTATAGCTTGGCCCAAGTCTACTGCTTGCTCGTCACCGCCGTAAGTAACGCTGACAAATTGGATTTTGCGTCTGTCTTCTACTTGCAATTGAGCAGTAATATCTATTTTGACCGGTTCGCTGGCATCGCCTACGGTAATTTCGGACTGAAGCCGAATTGATTTGTCAGTTCCGAAGCTGACTTCAGTGTTTTGAAAGTGCAGAGATTGCTCTTGGTACTTCAGCTTCTGGAGTTTTTCAACTACAAAAGGTGTATTGAATGAGGTGGTTAAATCCGATCGACTTAAGACTACTCGCATATTTGCCTGGGTAGGCTGCCGTAATTTCACTTGACCTGCAAAAATCGCTCCAAAATCAATGGAGAGTGCTTGCAGGTAGAGTTCCATCACTTCTATGCGAAGGCCGTTGTACATCAACATACCTTTGCCAACGAAGTCGAAACCGTCGATGCTTCCCTGCAAGAGTTTGGCTACTGGTTCGACTCGGATGTTGGCCTCGGCCTTTTCAGAACGCTTGAATAAGGCTGCGATCGCAGCTCCTGCTACTTTACTAACAAGGCGATCGCCACTTTGACCTTGAAAGGATGTACCGCTAAACAAAGCTGCTACCATTTATTCGTTTGCTCATCTACAGTCGCCATTATAACCTCATATTAAGAAATGTAAAAATCGCTTGTGCTTATTCACCTCATAAGCAGATCTTGTTTTTTGTCTGTCTTCAAAACAACATTGTTGAAATTTAAACGCTCAGGGGGGTGCCTTGGAGACAGGCGCGATCGAGCAATGCCCCATCCCAAACGGTTTCTTCGATCAACGCGCAAAGCAAATTAGCCCCCGTCAGGTTAGCGCCGCGCAGTACGGCTCCATTCAGGATCGCTTCTTCCAAGTCAGCTCCCGACAAATCAGCGCCTGACAAATTGGCATTGCTCAAATCGGCACCAAGCAAAATTGCCCGAGCCAAAGCAGCGCCCCGCAAATCGGCGCCACGAAAATCGACACCGCTCAAATCCAAATTGCCGATGGATGCCCCCGTCAAAAAAGCACCCCCAAAACTTGCGTCGCGGACTAAAGCGTTAGCGAAGGAAGCTCCGCGCAAATCGGCATTGCGAAAATCTGCGCCTCGCAAGTCAGCGCCGCTCAAGTCAGCACCTCTGAGGTTGGCTCGCAATACGGCCCGCTGCAAGTTAGCGCCGGCGAGATTAGCTCCACTCAAATTGGCTTGAGACAAGTTAGCACCGGCGAGATCAGCTCCGGCTAAGTCTTTTCCGGCTAAATTAGTGCCGGCCAACATCAAAATTTTGCCTTTTCGTATGGCTTCGAGGTCATTAGTCATTAGTTTTTAGTCATTAGTCATTAGTCATTAGCGCACAGACCGGCTGCTGCTACAACTCCCAGTGTTAGGGTGCGCTTAGCAAGCACAGGCTGATTTTTTGTAGTGTTGGAAAAGATTTTGTGCTGAGTTTTAAATGCCCAATAATTCGGCTAGGCACTTCGGCTGCGCTCAGCACAAGCTCTGTACAAGTTCCCCATTACCAATTACCGATCGCCCATTACCCATCCAGTTATTTTATAATGCCGGAGCGGTCGCGGTCGTTCGATCGCCCAAATCCTCCAACCACACGTTAGGCAGTTGGCTCGGGCGGTTCGGTAACTGCATCAAACCCATTTCTGCCAGCCTGACGACATTGCTGAGAGTTTCCACCAAAGCCGGATCGAAGCGAGTGCCAGACAGTTCGCGGCACTGTTCCAAAGCTTCGCTCAAACTCAAAGCCGGACGATCGCCACGCGGTTGAGTCAATTCTTGAAAATCAGCGACCAACCCCAAAATCCGCGAAGCAACGGGTATTGTTTCGCCTCGCAAACCCTCTGGCCTGCCGCTGCCGTCCCAATATTCGAGTTGGTGCTTGACAATTTCCGCCACAGGTGCTAGTTCCGGCATTGCTTGCAGCAGTTGGGAACCAATGAAACTGCGATCGCGCCAAAAAGAGAAAGTTGCTGGGTCGAATTGATCGGGGGTGCGATCGAACACCTCATTCGGGGCCGAAATTAAGCCGACTCGAAATAGCAATCCAGCCAGCCGCAGCCTCCGCAACTGCAAAGCCGGCAAATCCAGCAGTTGACCCAAAGTTTCCGACAAAGCCGCCACCTGCAAAGACGCTGTAGGATTTGAGGTATCGCGTTCGTCCACGCGCTGGGCCATCCGCAGAAAAGCTTGAAGTTTGTTAGCGTTCAAATTGCGGCTGACGCGCAAAGCTTGACCTTCCAATTCCCACAACTCGCGGGTTTGGCGGTTAATTGCCACCATTTGCTGCTGAGAACTTTGCAGGTAAGTGACGATCCGCGATACTACGCCGCTAATGTCGGCCAAGGGCGGACCTTTAGTTGCCAGGATTTCGTGGTGCATTTCCCGCAAACTGTCTGCCAGAGGAGAGTTGTAATGTCGCGTCTGTTCTATAAAAATTTCCGCAGCAGCCGACACCAAAGACTGGTCGAACGACCACAAACCGTAGAACTTTCGTTCTGTATCTACTTCAGGCTTGCCCTCGGGCAAGTATTCCTGGTCTGAAAGTTCGCGACAAAGCACCATTGCTTTGTATGTCGGGGCGAGGATGATTAAATTCCATTCTTGGATTATTGGGTCGTTCTCATCGAGATTTATTAAAGATACATTTTCTAATTGCCCGGTTTTGTGGGTAGCGAAACCGCTGTCGGCTACTGCACCGATGACAACGCGCCGAGAGGCATTAGCAATATCTAGGTAGCGATCGGCTTCCTGTAAATACCATTTACCCTGCTGAAACGTCACCAAAACTAAGGGTTGGAGTTCGCTCTTGTCCCCGCCACTGGTTTGCAAAATGTGGTCTTCTAGGGCGTGACATAGGGCTACTAGGGTGTTTTTGAAGTATACCCCGTAGCTAGAAGGCAGTTTTCCGTCGGGAAGTGTAGCTTGTAGTCTAGCGAGAGTTGATTCTGAATTCATTGCAAAAAGCGGTGCCGGCTCTTACTTATTGTAGCGGGCGATCGAACTTCTCGAAAAGACTTTTGGCAAAAATCCGAGTTTTTGATTTTTCACCGCTTCGCAACCGAGTCAATGTAGAGTGCGCCGAAGAGTACCTGATTAATTTTAGTAATTTTCTGAAAACCCTCTGTCTTTGGCTGAGTTTTTTTTCAGACGATAAACCTGCCGGGAGGAAGACGGTAAATGACTTAGGTATTAACTACTATTTTTTAAACAAGATTATTAGGAATTCTGAGCGTGCTTCAACAAAATAGAAGTTTAGGGGAACAGGCGATCGACAAAGTGGCCGAGATTGCTATTGCTAGCAAATTAGACGAATCCGAAACTTTGTCTGTGACAGTTAACACCGATCCGATTCAGCTCGCGCAGGGTTCAGTAGAGGCCGTTGCCGTTGAGGGCAAAGGATTGGTAATGCAACAAGATTTGCGCGTGGAAGAATTGCAAATCCACGTCAAGGATATTGCTGTCAATCCCCTCACCGCTATGTTTGGCAAAATTGAACTGAACGGGCCTGCCTTCGGTGGGGCGCGCGCAGTTTTAACAGAAAGCGATATCAACCGCGCTTTTAATTCCGAATACATCAGCAGGAAACTGAAAAACTTAAAAGTTACTGTTGAGGGGCAACAGCAGACAATAGACGTTAACACTATTGAGTGCCAATTGCTAGCCGGAAAAATAGCTTTAAATGCTGAGGTATTGGTGCGGGAAACTGCCTCAACTGAAAAAATTTATTTTACAGCAAAACCTCAGATCGCAGCGGACGGTTGGGCAATTTCTCTTCAGGATGTCGAGTATCCTGAAAACAAGGAATTTTCGCCGGAGTTAACTGAAGCTTTGGCGGACAAAGCTGGTGAAGTTTTAAACTTGCGAAATTTTGAAATTGAGGGAATGTCCCTGCGGGTTCAGCAGCTAAATGTGGAAGCTGGTTTGCTGACTTTGCAAGCTGAAGCGAAAGTAGAACAATTCCCTAATTAGGAGGTTCTAGGGTGTGTCAGAAACAAAAAAGCTCTTCAATTCCAGCAACTATTGGAACTGAGGCACCCTACCATTATGCTTTGCTTTGGAAAAAACTCCGCCGTTTATGAAATCCCTCTAAAGTTATAAAAGAGTCGATAGCAAACCGCACCAAAATATCACCGCCGTTAGAGGCAGGCATGGGGAGTTTACTTTTACTCTTAACAAGTGGTAGTAAAAAATCGGAAAAATTTTGTGAACACTGTAACTGCTTTTTTTAAAAGACTGCGTATCGGTCAATTTTTGACTGTATTTATGGCAGGTGTGCTGCTGTTTACCAGCACCGCTTGCAATTCGGGCGATGTTCGAGGTGCTCGGCCTGACAATCCTCCCGTTCAAGCTGGAGGAATGAATAATCCTCACAAGGGTGGCGGTGATGGATACACGAATTATAAAACATCCACCGATCCTAAAGTAAATCAGTCGCCTGCTCAAGCAGAAAAGAATCGGGCTGATTTGTCGCTCGTGGGCGATCGTCTCCTGGCCTCGACTACTGCTGAATCTAATTCCTCAAAACTGCTTTATCCTGGTTCTGCACCGATGGAAACTGACAAGTTCGACCTCGAACTCGGCGGAGATAAAACTCTGTTAGACGCGCCAGACGGACAGCCGGCCAAGGCTCAACCCGTATTCGACCGCAGCGATCCCGATGCCAATATTTTAGAGAGAGTAGGCGCAGCGTTTAAGGATGCTTCTGGTTTCCTCAAAGATAGCGCTGAAGATGCCAAGGAAAGTTCCGTTACGAAACTCAATCCGCTGCAAAAATAAGCTAGCAGAACCAAAAATTATGTAGGGGCTGTATGAAACTAGCCCCTCCATAAATAATATAATTTATTGAAACCAGATAAACGCTTGTAGAGCGGCTACCTGCTCTACAAAATTTACGCTTTGTATGCTTTTTTGATATGATGCAGAGCAATATATTTTACATTTTCGGGGATTTCGGCGGCGAATTCCCAACAGTATTTCTGGTAAATTTCAATCAGGTTGAATAAATCTCAAACATATTGAGCAACATGAACTATTTTATGATAAATTAAACTGACTGGGTTGTTAATTTCGTGAGCGACTGCAGCGACTAACTGTGCCAAACTCGACATTTGTTCGGAGTGAATTAGCTGACGATGCCAACGAAAGTTCCGTTACAAAACTTAAATTTTAAAATTATTTTACAGTTCCATAAAAAACCCCAAACACTTTTAGGCGTAAAGAAGGATTGTAATCATGGATAAAATACCCGATAGCTCCCACATGATTGGAAAGCTTTTTATAAAATGACCTAGTTTTTATTACAATAGCGAGAGTTCATTGGCATCAGGGTGGTATTGAATCTTTCTATATCAGAAGTTTTGCCCTGATCTCTCCCGACAGATTGGTGTCGCTTGCGAGGGAAAACTTTTTCCTATCGCCCTCCATGATGAGATTGCTGAGTTCATCAGCCACATTTCAATTGAGCTACAGCTAGGAGATTGTATCGTACTATATACCGATGGTATTTCCGAAGCAAAAGACATTCACAAAAAACAATATGGCGTTGAGCCGATGTGTGAAGTCCTGAGCAAAAACTGGCATTTATCGGCACAAGTAATCAAGCAAGCGGTGATTGACGATGTGCGGCGACATATCGGCCATCAAAAAGTGTTTGATGACATCACATTTTTGGTTTTGAAGCGGAGGGAATTAGGTCTAGAAAAAAAGTAAAGTCACAGCCTCCAGTCACCGCATTGCTTTAGAGCCATCGCCAATACCTCGAAAAAATAAAATTAAAATTATGACATGAAACGGGAAAATGGTCGGCGGGGCGATCGCCTTAGCAATCAAATTTACGTACGAAAAAGTGGTGAAATATCTCAAACGCCGCCCCCCAAAAGAGGCTGAATCTTAAGAGAAATTCTAAGCGATAGTCACCGTCTTAATTTTTAGGAGACTAATCTATTAATGGTAGTTAAATACGAGTTGTTCTCGTCATTTTTTTCATCATTATTGCCCTTCTTGCCTCCTATACTACCTTATAATCAATCGAGATAATGACTCGATTAAATGGTAAAATATTCGCTTAGATTGGTTAATTTGTGGTTCTTTGACAATGGGAACGGGCATCTGGGCAATGCACTTGATAGGAAAGGTGGCTTATCACCTGGCAGTAGCGATCGCCTACGATTTACCCATTGTTATTTTCTCGCAGTCATTGCATCTGGTATCGCCTTCTATAGCTTGCATCCAAATTTTGCACACAGATTCTCATTGTTAATCCCCGGTATTTTCATCGGTTCTGGCATTGGAAGTATGCTTTATATTGGCATGGCGACGATGCGAGTACCTGCCGAAATGCACCATAATTACTGGATTGTGGCACTGTCTTTCTTAGTTGCCGTTATTTCCAAATCTATAAGGAAGTCCGATGTACGACTTGACGAGATTCACTTTAAGGGACATGGCCGAATGCGGGTGGGCTCTACGCCAGTTCGGCTTGGGGGTGGAAAGTATGGAAGAGGCGAGTAACAGAATTGTTAGGTATCTTTACGAAAATTTCTGTACTAAGTCAACTGGTGAGAAATCCTGCGCCCTCGTCCGTTTGTTCAAAACTCACCCTTATGAAGACTTAGAAGTTGAACTTGCCGAGTATGCCCGTAGTATGTTGAACCACTCTCCCGCTTTGCCTGCGATGAAGTGCATGACTCTACTGGCAACGGTAGGAGAACAAACGGAATGGAACTCAAGACACACATCCGTTGGACACAAAGCTATTCCACTGGCAAGCGAATCTGTAGTCGCTCAGATGCCGATGATCTCACAACTCATCAGACAGCTCGGCTTAGATATAAAAACAGTTATCAACCCTGACCCGAATCTTTTAGTAGAAATCGAGCAGAGGAAATACAACGTCTTCTATGTACCTGAAGCGATTGGCAGCCCATATATTCCCGCTCAAGACTCCTTTGTGATTCCCTTCGGAATCAAATCTGTGTTGGGGTTTGGTGGTCTATTACCTTCAGGCAATATGTTTGCAATTATCATGTTCTTGAAAGTCCAGATTCCCCATAGCACGGCTCAGATGTTCAGCACTCTGGCGCTGAACGTCAAGACAGCACTGCTGCCCTTCTATCGAGGAGCTGTCTTCGCTCAAAAAGATGAATCTGCTACAGCCTCTAGGCAAATATTCACAAGAAACACTGAGCAGGAGCTAGCGCACCTTAAATCCAAAGTAGCGACTTTGACGCAGTTGCTTGATGTTTTTGACCAATCGATCTTTGTACAATCCGATAGACTCGAACAAGCCATAGAGCAACTGGCGGACTCCGCGCAAAAGTTAGATACCCTCAACGAGAGACTCAAGGAAGAAAATCTCCGCATGGGTGCTGAATTGGATATCGTGCGTCAGATGCAGCAGATGATTCTGCCCAATGCTGAGGAACTGGAAATTGAAGGACTCGATATTGCTGCATATATGGAGGCTGCCGATGAAGTCGGCGGCGACTACTATGATGTTTTAAACACCGATGGCGTTGTCACTCTGGGCATCGGCGATGTCACTGGACATGGACTCGAAAGTGGCATCTTGATGCTGATGGCGCAAACCGCCGTTCGCACCCTCAAGGAAATCCCCGAAGTAGACCCGGTTCGGTTCCTAGATGCGCTCAACCGCACCCTCTACAAAAACGTGCAGCGCATGAAGTCCGAAAAAAGTCTCACCCTAGCAATTTTAAATTACTCCGAAGGACGGGTCAGCATAAGTGGTCAGCATGAAGAAACCATTATTGTGCGCCTTGGTGGACAGGTAGAACGTATCGACACGATGGATTTGGGCTTTCCTATTGCTCTTGACGATGACATTGTTAAGTTCATCAGTCATATTTCAATGGAGCTACACCCAGGAGATGGTATCGTGCTATATACCGATGGTATTCCCGAAGCAAAAGACATTAAGAAAAAACAATATGGCATGGAGGCGATGTGTGAAGTCATTAGCCAAAATTGGCATTTGTCGGCACAAGAAATTAAGCAAGCGGTGATTGACGATTTACGGCGACATATCGGCAATCAAAAAGTATTTGATGATATTACGCTGCTGGTTTTGAAGCGGACGGAATTAGGCGTAGCAACAGAGTCACAGCCTCAAGCAGCCCCATTGGTTTAGAGCGATCGCAAATACGTCAAAACAATAAACTGATGACAGGAAACGGGAAAATGGTTGGCGGGGCGATCGCCTTAGCAGTCAAATTTACGAAGAGGTGGTGAGATATCTCAAACGCAGCCCCCCAAAAGAGGTTTAATTTCAAGAGAACTCCAAAGCTGTAGTCAACTTCTAAATTTTTATGATTAAATATATCTAATGATATATTGCATCCATGTAAAGAAAGCGATCGATCGTGGGATGAGCGCTCCCTTTATTGACATTAGTGCTTTCGGTCAATTAAAACTATTCACTCAAAGCCTTTCTACATAGCGTAAGGCGCGCCAAGGCGCACCCTACCGGATCGATTTGCCAGGGTAATTCCTATTCCTATCAAAGCTTTTTCCGAGCTAAAACAGCTTTATTCTATTTTTTCTTTGACTCAGAAACATCAGCAATCAAATCGTCTTTATCAACTTTGGGTACAAAATCAGGGCGTTCTTTGGATTCCCAACCGGGGGGGCGCTTGGAGTTATACCAGGCGATCGAGCCGATCGTAGCTGCGGCAATAAAGCCCGCAACAAGAACTAATATTGGAGTGCTCAAGCTGACACTTGATTCCGGCACTGGCTGCTGCATGAGCAGCTCAATCATTACTCGCTTGATGGGTGCAACAACAACTGCTATGGGAGTGGTCAAGCTGATATCTATCATTAGGCTAAATCCTTATCTACTCTACTTTTACATTATTTTAAGTGCTAAGGACGTTTGGTTGATATATCTGAAGGCTGAAAAATTGGCAGAATTGCGGTCATAATGTTTAGAGCTTGAAAATAGGAGAGCTGATTTTATGCCGTTGGGGACAATAGCATTGCTGTTGGCTGCTAGTTTCAGCCTGGGTGCTTTACCGCTAACGGGATGGGCGGTGCGAGTGTTTAGCCGCCGAGATTTGAGGGCCCTGGGTACGGGAAATGTGGGCGTGTCTGCTGCTTTCATTCACGGGGGGAAATTAGCGGGAATTGCTGCGGTGTTGGCGGAAATAGCCAGGGGTATTTTGCCGGTTTTGGCGGGGCGATTTTGCTTCCCGGATGCACCTGCGATCGCGATCGCCCTGTTAATTCCTCTAGTTGCGGGCAGATATGCGATCGCCCGAGGTGGAGGCGTGACCAACGCTGTTTGGGGTCTTTTGGTATTTTCGCCGCCGATGGCTGTATCATCGGGCCTTTGGGGGCTGCTGGTGTGGGGTTTGGCACAGCGGTGGTGGGGTGAGGGCGATCGGGCGAGACTATTTGCTTCCCGTTGCGGGTGTCTGTGTACCCCAATCTGGGTTTGGGTGTGGCGACAATCAATGCCCGAATTTTTAGCAGCAGCAGGATTAGCTTTGTTGTTAGCAGCAATTAATTTCAGTCAGGGTGATGATATGGCTTTATCTAAATCTGATCAATTGTTTTCTCTTGATGACTCGTTAGATGCTGCAATCTGCGGCGATAAAGCCGCTAAATTGTCTCAACTGAAACGAGCCGGGTTTAATGTACCCTCTGGTTGGATATTATCACAAGAAGCGCGCATCGGGCATCGGGCATCGGGCATCGGGCATCGAGGAAATAGTGATGAATTGTCAATTCCGAATGCTTTCATTCACAATCTAAAATCCCACATCCCAAATCGAATGATTGTGCGTTCTTCTGCCGCGGGAGAAGATGGCGATACGAGTTCTGCCGCCGGACAATATCAAACTATTGGCCCTGTTTTCACTGAAGCAGAATTGCTCGATGCAATTAATCGCTGTCGCCAGTCTTATTGGACTTCCGAAGCTGTGGCTTACCGCCGACAGCGACAATTGCCCGACACCCAAATTGCTGTATTAATTCAGCCTTATATTGACAGCGAATTTGCGGGAGTCATGTTCAGTCGCAATCCTTTAGATGGTGGTTCCCAGGTAATTATAGAAGCTTTACCGGGAGGAGCAGAAGCGGTTGTCGGCGGACAATATACTCCGGTTCACTTAGAAATTGATTTTAGTAAACCGGAATTATTAGAAAAACAATTAAATGAACTTCAAAGTAATTCAATTATTGCTCAATCGATTATAGTAGAATTGGCGAAACAAGCGCAAGCAATTGAAGCATTTTTTCACGGAATTCCGCAGGATATTGAGTGGAGTTGGGACGGGGAAAAAGTTTGGATTTTGCAAAGCCGCCCGATTACTAATTTGCAGCCTTTTTGGACGCGCACTATTGCAGCGGAAGTGATTCCCGGTGCAATTCGCCCGCTAACTTGGTCGATTAACCGGCCCCTGACTTGCGGGGTTTGGGGAGAGATTTTTCAGGTGGTTTTGGGCGATCGCGCGAGCGGCTTAAACTTTAATGAAACGGCAACTTTGCTGGGTTCTCACGCCTATTTTAATGCGACTTTGTTGGGCGAAATTTTTCGGATGATGGGATTGCCGGAGCAGGGTTTGGAATTTTTGCTCAGAGGGCAAAAGATGGGCAAGCCGCCTTTGGGGAAGATTTTGCCGAATTTGCCTGGTTTGTGGCGTCTGGTGCAGCGAGAGAGGGCGCTCAATGCAGAATTTAAGGGCGATCGTACTTCTATTTTCCTCCCCGCACTCCAAAGTCTGGAGAAAAAAGAGGGAAGTTCGGCAACGGATTTAACGGAATTGTTGGAGAGAGCGGAGCAAATTCAGGAGTGGCTGAAACCGATTACTTACTACAATATATTAGGGCCGATCGGGCTTGCTATTCGCAAGGCAATTTTTCGCGTTTCAGATGAATGGCTCGACAATGACAGCGCTCCTGAAATTGCTTCTGTGCGAGCTTTGCAGCAGTTGGCTCATAAATTGCGGCAAGCTGCTGTTTCGCAGCATGACGAAACTGTTTCAGTTGCAAATTTAGCACAGACATTTGCGGAAAATCCGGCTTTACAAGCAGACTTTGAAAAGTGGCTTGATGTTTACGGATATTTGAGCGAGGTGGGAACGGATATTGCTGTTCCTACTTGGCGAGAACAGCCGGAAATTTACCAAAAACTGCTAATAACTATGGCTCAAAAAGCGGAAACTAATTTAGTCGAAAAGCGGAAATTAGGCTTGACTTTTGGGCAGAAGTGGCGACTAGATAAATGTCAGGCAAGAGCGATCGTCAAAAACGAAATTAGCGAAATTTACGCGCGGTTGTTGGCTCACCTGCGCTGGACTTTTTTGGAGATTGAAGCTTGCGGATTGGCAATGCAGGTGTTTCAGGAAAGCGGGGATATTTTTTATCTGGAATTTGGCGAAATTCAGCAGTGGATTCGCAGCGGCGCGAGTCTTTCTTTTCAGGAGACAATTAGGGAAAGGCGCGATCGCCTGGTAGCCGATCGCGATCGCCAGATTCCCCCTGTTGTCTACGGCAATTTGCTGCCAAATTCTCAGACAAGGGCGATCGAACTGGCAACATCGGAAGAAACTAATATCATCCAGGGAATTCCAGCAAGTATTGGTCGTGTCGAAGGCTTTGTCAAGATTTGCCGCACCGCCAGCACGGATTTAGGAGAAAATGCGATCGCAGTAGTTCCTTACACCGATGCAGGTTGGGCACCGCTGCTATTAGGAGCAACAGCAATTATCGCCGAAGTTGGCGGTCAACTATCTCACGGAGCAATAATCGCTCGCGAGTACAAAATTCCCGCAGTTATGAATATTTCTGAAGCTACAACACGCTTGCGAGACGGTCAAAAAGTCCGAGTAGATGGGTATCTCGGCACTGTAGAACTGCTCGAATAAACGGAAAGAAAAAGGTAAAAACTTGTTTGTAGGTAGGGAGACGGCACTGCCGTCTCCCTACAGCTTTATAAACGTGGAATCTGCTGTATCTCCAAGTCCTAGTTTCTTAGACTAAGAAATTCTCGACAACATAGTTCCCCACATTTCTACCCACACTTAAACCATTGACGTTAGCACTCATGAAATGAATGCCTCCGTAAAGGCGACTCATGCCCGATTCGTCGGCCGCTTCGCTGAAGTTTTGAAAGGTTCGCAAAGTGTTCACAGTCCTGTCTCCCCTATCTGCAAAGCCAAAATCTGAACCCAATACAGAGGTCATAACTGCATCTGCTGCACCGCTAAAGGTACTGTGGCCCGACGTGTACTCAGGGAACGGCGGAGTAGTGATCAGCGGAGTCCATAGGGGGTCGGCTGTCGTGTTCGGATTGTTGTCTGTGTCTGCTTGGCGAATAGCTGTCACCGGCCGCCACAAGTTGTACTCATACTTGGCATCCCAGCAGCTAATAGCTGCATCGGCGAGGGCAAAATTTAGCAGGGCGAACAAGCGGGCGCTATCTTCTAAGGATTGGCCGGTGAGAGTCGCTGTTTCTTCGGCGATTTGGTTCCAGTGGCCCGGAGGCGTAAACGTCCCAGCGCCGTTGGCCCAGAATTTGGCGATGGCTGTTTGGTCTGGGGTGCGCGTGAGGCTGTCACTTTTGCCGATTTCTTTGACGTAGTTAACTTCCTCTGCGTACTTGGCGCTGTCAAGGGCGGGCGGGCCGGGCGGGCGGAACTGAGAACCGCTAGTCATCGCAAAGGGAGTAACTTTGGCCCAGTGTGGTGCCAGCGCCGGGGCAAGGGCGGGGGGAGTCGGCGCCCAACTGCCAAGGTTAGTTGAGGGGATGTACTCCACTACTTTGGTGATGCCGTCTGTACTCCGCGAACTGATAATTTGGTCGGCAACTTGCTGTCCGAGGGCAATCCCGTCTTGTTTGGCTTTGCCATCGGTAATTTTAGCTAAAGACGATGCGTATACTTCGTTGAATGTGGCTGCTTGCGCTGGGTAGAGGCTGACTAGGGTGCGGTGGGCAGCAGCAGCGGTGGCAGCTTCTGCTGATGTGCCTGCTGGTGCATCTATGTTGACCCGGTAAGGGCTGTATTTTTTGCTGATCGAGTTAACAGCATCGTAAATGGCTGCGTGAACCATTGCCATGTTGCGGGAGGCGAGGGGAGGCGCAGTGTTGCCTGTCCGCACTGCATTCAGCATGACTCCGTTCCACTCGATGACAGGGTTTGCCGATAGCTGATTTGTGAATTGGTCACGGTTGATTGTGTTGCTGTTGACTCCCGGCAAGACTGCTAAATACTCGCCCGTGAGTTTGTCTTGAATTACGGTGCTGTTGCTGTTGACTCCGGTGCCTTGCTGGATGTTTAAAGCTTCAAAGGTGAGGCCGTCTAGCAATCGAATTTTGTCATTGCCGTTGCCGAAGTCGGCGATGTAGTCGGCGGCAGCTACAGTTGGGCCGCCGCTGCCTTTAGCAATGGCAAAGATATCATCGCCTGTGCCGCCGCTCACGGTATCGCTACCTACGCCCGCATAGATGAGATCGTTGCCGGAATCGCCACTAATTAGATCGCTGCCTTTGCCCCCCCAGAGGATGTCGTCGTCTGCACCACCAACAATCGTATCGTTGCCTTGGTCGCCGCAGATTTTGTCTTTGCCTACATCGCCTTCGAGATAGTCGTCTCCGCTGTTGGCATAAATTATGTCGTTGCCCTCCAAGGCGTTAAATCTGTCTGGTTGGGTGGTTCCTTCAAGATAGTCAAATTTAGGACTAGGGGTGAGGGATGCCATGTTTATTTATTGGATATTTTGATTAAAGCGCAAAGGTTCGTACCATCTGTAGATGCTTAGGTGTGTTTACCCCTTATTTAATAATATTAAACTTTCTGGTTGAGACGTAAACGCCACAACCAAGCTTTATTTAATATTTAACGGGCTTTTTATGAATTTTTGGGCTGTGAATATGCGTAAATATACAGACCTTAAAACTGACTAAGATACTGCAAGGTTGCTAATTTTTCACAAAAAAACAGTTTTTTTTTATATTTAGAGCAAGATACTTTTTACCAGCATAAAAGGCGCGGATTGTGTAACGGAGTAAGTATATATTTATTAAGCACTCCTCAAAGCTGCGATCGGGTCGAGTTTGGCGGCTTGGCGGGCGGGGACAACGCCGAAGAACAGGCCGACTGCACCGGATACGCTGACAGCAAGGGCGATCGCCACGGGTGATATTCCAGCTTGCAAGGGCGTGAAATTACCTACAAGCAAGATACCACCTACACCTACGCAAGTACCGACTATCCCTCCGGCAGCGGATAAAATCACAGCTTCGACAATAAATTGAAATAAGATATCTTGTTGAGATGCGCCGATCGCCTTTCTGAGTCCAATTTCCTGAGTGCGTTCGCTAACGGATACCAGCATAATGTTCATAATGCCAATGCCACCGACTAATAGGGAAATGCTGGCAACAGCAGTTAACATCAGAGTCAAAGCGCCGGAAATGGCCCCCATTCTTGCCATTAAATCCTTCTGATTTCTGACAGTAAAATCATCTTCGGTAGTAATTTTGTGCCGCAGTCTCAGCAGGTTTTCCACCTGAAATTGCGCCGCATCCATTTGCGATTCATCTTTAATCGAAATAAATATTGACGTGACAGTCAAACCGTAGGGAGATTTGCGCCCGACTATGCGATTGGCCATTGTGGCGATCGGCACAGCGGCGGAATTATCAAAATTCGTACCAAAAGATGTGCCTTTGGGCGCCAATACTCCAATTACTTTGAGGCTGACATTTTGGATTCGCACCTGTTCGCCCAAGGGATTTGTATTGCCAAAAAGTTTCTCCGCTAATTCTGAACCGAGAACTACAACTTGATTACTTTGCTTAACATCGAGTTCGGTCAAAAACCGCCCTTTTGCCATTTCAAAGCTTCTGACTTCTAGAAATTCTGGAATCGTGCCGAAAATTAGGGCCGAAACATTTTTGTTGCTGTAGCGAACAATCTCTGAACTGTTAAGTTCTGCTGACACGCCTTGAACGGATGGGACTTGAGTTGCGATCGCCTTTGCGTCTGGCAGTACGAGAGTTTGAGGCGCACTTGAGATGGTACTTCGCCTAGCGTTCGGTACTCCCGGCCTCACGATTAATACGTTTGTACCCAGGGATTGAACTTGTCCTGCTACAAATTTTTGAGCTCCTTCTCCAATTCCAATCATGGCAATTACTGAGGCGTTGCCGACAATCATGCCAATCATTGTTAAACTGCTGCGAGTTTTGTTTGCTAGCAGTGTTTGACCTGCCATTTTGACGCTTTCAATAAAATTCATATTTTCTTTAAATGAACAAGAAGGAAGAAGAAAAACAGGCCAATGTCATGGTTTACTGTGCGTCGCAATCCCAATCCCCTGGGATTTGGACGCACAGCAAACCATGACACACTTAATAATGAATTACTACAGTCAACAGTCAACAGTCAACAAACTGATTAAGCACTTCTCAAAGCCACAATCGGGTCTAATTTAGCAGCTTGTTTTGCAGGTACGATGCCGAAAAATAAGCCGATGCTGCCGGAAACACCGACTGCAAGTGCGATCGCCACTGGGGAAACGCTAGCTTGCAGGGGAGTAAAAGCAGCTACTAAAAGCACGCCGCCGATACCAAATCCAGTGCCGATCGCCCCGCCTGCCGCTGATAAAATCACAGACTCGATCATAAACTGAATTAGGATATCCTGCTGAGAAGCTCCGATCGCCTTTCTCAATCCAATTTCCTTCGTGCGTTCCGTAACAGAAACCAGCATGATATTCATAATCCCGATGCCGCCGACAAACAGCGAAATTGCCGCCACGAAAGCCAACATCAACGTCAAAGCACCAGTAATACTGCCCAAAGTATTCATCAAATCTTTCTGATTTCGGACTGTAAAATCATCTTCCTTAGTAATTTTATGCCGCAATCTCAGCAAATTTTCTATTTGAAATTGGGCTGCTTGCATCATAGTTTCATCCTTGATAGCAACCGAAATAAATGTTACTTTTGTACCGTAGGGAGACGAGCGACCCACGATTCGATTTGCCATTGTTGTCAGCGGCAAATAAACGTTCATATCTTGATTGTCGCCAAAGCTGGAACCTTTTGCCTGCATGACTCCAATCACTTGAAAGCTCGAATTTTTGATGCGAATGTATTGGCCAACTGGTTGTGTATTGCCAAACAATTGTTCTGCTGCTTCCGATCCTAAAGCAACCACATTTTCTTGTCTTTCTAAATCTAATTTGCTTAAAAATCGACCTTGACCGACATCAAAGCTTCTAACTGTCAGAAATTCTGGGGTAGTTCCGACAATGGAAGATGAAACGTTTTTATTGCGGTAAGTAACGAGTTGACTGTCATTGAGAGTTGGTGCGACTTCTTGGACAGAAGGAACTTGAGATGCGATCGCCTCTGCATCTTCCACTACTAAAGTCTGTGGCGGTATCACCGGCCGGCTTTGCGCTTCAGGACTTCCGGGAATAATAAATAGCAAGTTTGAACCCAGAGAGTTAACTTGTCCCTCGATAAATGTTTGAGCTCCTTCCCCGATACCGATCATAGAAATTACCGAAGCATTGCCGATGATAATTCCTAACATCGTCAAGGTGCTGCGAAGCTTGTTTGCCATCAAAGTTGTGACAGCCATTTTGACGCTTTCAACAATATCCATAATTCGATTTAGAATTTTAGATTTTAGATTAAGGAATTGGTAATTGGGTAAGGTGCGCATTGCGCACCCTACTAATGACTCGCGCGCGAGAGGATAGCACTCAAATGACTACTTTTGATTCTTGATGATATCCTCTAGCTTTTTACCTTGAGGAAGTTCGGTAAAAACGCGATCGCCCGCAGCAGCACCCTCTAAAATCTGAATCTTGTTGCCAATAGTCGATCCAACAGTAACAGGCTTAAACTTCGGCTGCTGTTTCTCATCGGGAACTAGGACACCCGTTTGACCTTTATTAGTCACAATTGCCACCGTCGGCACAACTAAAGCATTGCTCAGCTTTTGACCGACAAATCTCAAATCTACATTCATCCCCGATTGCAGCGACTCTTTGCCCGTATCAATGGCAACTCGCACTTGAAATAGCGTCACATCCCGTTCCTTAACAGCTTCCGGCGCAATTAATTTAACGCGGCCTTTAAACACTTTGTCTGGATAAGCATCGGCGACTATTTCAACTTCTTGACCCGGTTTAATTTGACTGATATCAGCCTCCGGGACTTTCGCCAAAACTTCCACATCTCTAGCTAAAGCGACAATCGATGTCGAAGTTGCCGAAGTAGCTTCCGAGGCAGAAGTTGCCGGAGTTACAAAAGCTCCTTGGATGGCGTATCTTTGGGTAATAATTCCAGCAAAAGGAGCGCGAACTTTCGTATCTTCTAACTGCACTTCTTGAAAGCGGACTTGAGCTTGAGCTTCGGCTAATTCAGCTTGAGCTTGAGCTATTTCTTCCGGGCGAGAACCATTTTCTTGTGCTGCCAATTGGCTTTTTGCTTCAGCAACTGCTGCTTCGGCTTTGGCGATTTCTTCTGGACGGTTGCCGTTTTCTACTTGCGCTAATTTGCTTTTAGCTTCGGCAACTTCTGCTTCGGCTTTGGCAATTTCTTCGGATCGCGTGCCGTTTTGCAATTGGTTCAATGCTTGCTGCTCGACTTGCACAGCAGCTTGCAGTTGCTGAATTTGCGACAGCCGATTTTCTTGCAGTTGTTGCAGGCGTCTTTGAGATTCTATTAATTTAGCTTGGGCTGTACGATTTTCTTTAATTAACTCATCCAGTTTATCTTTAGCCAGAGCACCTTCTTCCACTAGCGGCCGATTGCGTTCCACCCGTTGAGCGGTTAGTTCGGCTTGGGCTTTACTCGAGTCAATTTGCGTTTGTGCTTGGGCAATTTCTTGTTTGACACTGCCGGTTTGAGCGTCTGCTAAACGAGCTTGAGCTTGGGCTAAACGAGCTCGCGCTTGGCTGACTTCTTCAACGCGGCTGCCGGCTCGCAGTCGCTGCAAGCCAGCTTGAGTTTGCTGCAAGCGGGCTCTGGCTCCTGCAACTTCTTCAACGCGGCTGCCGGCTTGGGCTTGCGCGAGACTGGCCTGGGCTTGATCTAAGCGCGCTCGGGCGCTGGCGATGTCTTCCGATCGATTCCCGGCTTCGATTTTGGCGAGTTTGGCTCGCACGCTGGCTTCGCGGGCTTTAGCTTGAGCTAGTTGAGCTTCTACATCGCGGCTTTCCATGCGGGCAACGATTTGTCCTGCTTCGACTTTATCGCCCTGTTCTACAAACAATTCTGCTATGCGCCCCGAGCCTTTGGGGCTGAGATTCACGCGCTGTACCGGCTGCACCGTCCCGCTGGACGTGATCCGCACCGTGAGGTTTTGCGCTTCCACCGGCACTGTCATAGTGGCGATCGCATCTACTTTGGGCTGCGATCGACTTTTTGCTACATATATAGTGGTCGGTACAGCTAGCAACCCGGCTGCAACCAACCCAATCGCCCACCGCTGCGGTTTGCGCGCGGGTTTCTTCGGAGACTGCTTTTGGGCGGTTTTATTATCTGCAATTTTGGTCTCTGCGGCCTTGGTGTCTAGAGTCTGAGAATCTTCCACTTTGACCTGAGCAGTTTCCTTTTTAGGGCTAACGATCATACCGACTCACCTAATTTAATCTCAGGATTACCTTAAAGGTAAAATTTTTGCTGATGCTTGGCATCGTCTTTCAGACTCATCCGATCGGGTGAATTTAAAAAAGTTCCCCAACCAGCACCTGTAAACAATTATAGCTAATCTTTGCAAGTTATTAAAAAATGTTAAGTTTTTTCAGCCTAAAGAGGTGGGCTCAAACAGAATCGCTTCCGGTTGCTGCAAAAAAAAAATATATTTTAGCAAAAAATATGATTTTTGGGATCTAGGAGCGCGCTCCTCACCACCAAGAAAAGCCGATCTGGCAGCGGGCGATCGACTACAGTAGGTTATTGCGGACTCGTGATAGCGATCGCAGCGGGATCTGCCAGTGCTAAGCTCGTAACGATACAGTATGGACACACTTAATTCTCATAAACCCAGTTTCACGGGTAGCGGTGCGTAAGTCCTGAATACATATCCGCCCTGTGTCCACAACAGGTTAAAATATTTTTCAAATTCGTTAAAAATGGACAAAAAAAACAATGAATCGTCCTCAAAGCGTTACTGTTTTGGCAATATTGCAGCTAATTAGCGGCGTCTTCAGCCTCCTTGACGGCTTGTTCATCTTACTTTTTGCTGGCATTTTTGGCGGTCTTGGTGCGGCTTTCGGCGGGGCAAAAGTTGGCACGGTAATCGGTGGTTTCATTGCAATTTTTGCTGCGATAAGTTTTATTTTAGGCCTCCTCTCCTTACTCTTAACTTGGGGCTTGTTTCAACTCAAAAATTGGGCTTGGACGGGAACGTTAATTGTCCATATCCTTGCCACCCTCACGCAAATTACCAAAATGTTGGGCAGCGGCGGTACAGCAGTCAATTTTTTAACTCTGGGTTTTGCAGTGGCTAGCATTTACTACCTGCTGCGACCGGATGTTAAACAAGCATTTCGGGTCTGATTTCCTTTTCATTAACGGTACTGAATTCTCGGATCGAAAAAAGCATAGGAAATATCAACCACCAGATTAATCAGTACAAAAGTTACAGCCACAAAAATTACTCCTCCTTGGACAATTGGGTAATCCCGCGTCAGAATACCCGTATAAATCCAAGAACCAATTCCCGGCCACGAGAAAATCGTTTCAGTCAGAATAGCGCCACCTAAAAGAGTGCCGAACTGCAAACCGATAGTTGTGACGATCGGTAAAAACGCATTTTTCAAAGCGTGTTTCAAAATCACCCAATATTCCGGCAATCCCTTAGCCCTTGCAGTGCGAATGTAATCTTGAGAAAGCACTTCCAGCATCGCAGAACGAGTGATACGAGCTATAATAGCCAGAGGAATAGTTCCTAAAGTCAAAGCTGGAAGGATTAAATGGGCGATCGCATCCCGCAAAGCCGCTAAATTCCACCTCAGCAAAGAATCCAAAATATAAATACCCGTAATCGACTTAAAACCAAACCCCAAATCTACACTAATCCGCCCGCTAGGAGGCAGCCATTTCAGATAAACAGCAAACAAATAAATCAATATCAATCCCAACCAATACACTGGCAAAGATACGCCAATTAACGAACCACTCATCGCGAGATTGTCCAGCCAGCTATTTTTCCGAACAGCAGCCAAAATTCCCGCCGGAATTCCGATAACAAGTGCCACCAACATCGCCACCACAGACAGTTCAAAAGTAGCAGGCCAGCGAATTATAATTTCATCAATTATCGGAATACCGCTAATAATGCTATTTCCCAAATCAAAGCGGATCAAACTCCATAAAAAAGCAAAATATTGCAAAGGCAAAGGCTGATTCAAACCTAATCTAGCTCTCAATATTTCCACCTGTTCGGGAGTTCCCCGTTCTCCCAAAAGCACTGTAGCTGGATCTCCCGGTATCAAATGCAAAAATATAAATACTAGCAGAGTGATTCCGAAAAGGACTGGCAATAGTCCCAGCAAACGTTTAACAATATATTGAAACATCAGTTGATCTCATTCACTTTGCAAATTTGCCAAAATCCGATCGACCGTTTCTTCTACCGTTAGATTGGTTGAATCCAGCCAGTAGCCAAGGCGAGGAGTTTCGGTACGGAGAATGCGATCGAAGGCATAAACCATTGTTTCGTTGGCATATCCGGTTTTCGTTCTTGCTACATCCCGTGCCGCTACAACTTCTGCATTGGGACACAGAACGATCGCGGACAACGGCACATCGTGGAAAGTGGCAAGTACCTCAGCCAGTGCCGAACCAATGATGATGTCTTGATAAACGACCGTAAAACCAGCGTGGAGATAGTGTCGCGCTGCCATTGCTGCCAGGTGATACCGCAGTTGAAGCTGCTGATATGCCTCGGCTGACAAATTTAACGCCATTTGGGCCTGTCCATTCACAATCATGCGACGAAAGATATCGCCGCGAAGGTGGACACTTTTGGGCAAGCGTTCGGCAAGTGATTGGGCCACACTTGATTTCCCGGCAGCCATGTTCCCGGTAATCAAAATAATTTGTGGCTGATGATTTGCAGGTTGCGGATTGCTGTCCATACTGTTTGTTAAGGTAAATTCAAGTTAAGTATGAGAACCGAGGAGAGGTGTCTCGATCTAAACTATCAATTTTTGCTCACTTCCTCAAAAGACTCAGACCCCAAAGGACTCGGAATCCAACATTGAATATTCTTGCGTTTGCCTAAAAGCGGCTGCGAATGTACGATGGGCAAACGCACAGCTTCCATGCAAAATCTCGCTAACTTCCTCATTAGATGTGAGATTTGAGATGTGAGAAGAAGAATAAAAATTTAAAAGTAAATTTATGTAAAGTATGAGGAACCAAAGAGAAGATATTTTGAGCGACAGTGACATACTTACGCACATACTTACGCAGACATAGGCTGTTGTAAAATAGATTTTATTTGAGCTGAATCTTGCAGGCGATCGCACTAGCACTAGATAAAAACGAGCGATCGCACTTTTAACCGGAATATACGCATTTTGTGACATAAATGAATTTGTGAGGTGTATTATGCCTTCCTCAACAATATCAGCAAGCGCGATCGCAGATGCCGTTGCAGGTACAATCCCTGAAACCACACTGGCTATTGGAAAACTAGCGCCTAGCTTTGAATGGCTCAAGCAATTCGGCACACCCAATGACGATCGCTTCCAGAGCGCAGCACTTGACAGTGCAGGCAATGTCTATCTGACAGGAAGCACCTTTGACCCTTTGAGTGGCACCAATCCAAGTACAAATGCCTGGGTAGCCAAATATGACAGCAGTGGCAGTCAGTTGTGGCTCAAGCAGTTAGGGGGCAGTAATAACTATCCCAGTGAAGTGACTGTTAATAGTGGTGGCAATATCTACCTGACAGGAAGCACTGCTGCCGCTTCACCACTGGGATATTTTGACAAATACGACGCTTGGGTAGCTAAGTATGACGGCACAGGCAGCCAGTTATGGCTCAAGCAGTTCGCTTTAGGAAACTTTGATGACTTTCCCTCAGATCTAGCTGTGGATACTGCTGGCAATGTCTACCTGACAGGAACAAGTGGCTATACAACTTCAGGTGCAGGTGGAGGCCCCAAAAGCGCCTGGGTAGCCAAGTATGACGACAGTGGCAACCAGTTGTGGTTGAAGAATGTCAATTCTGACACCCACGACATCTCCGATGGCATAAAAGTGGACAGCAGTGGCAATGTCTATCTGACGGGCACAAACTATAACTTTTCAAAAGGCTATCCACCGGATGTTGACACCTGGGCAGCCAAGTATGACAGCAATGGCAATCAGTTGTGGTTGAAGGAATTCGGGACTGCTGACTCTGACTACGGAGAAATCACAGCCCCCTCAGATTTAGCAGTGGATAGCGCTGGCAATCTCTACCTGACTGGAGAAACCAACGGCTCTTTGGGAGGTCCCAATGCAGGCAGTGAAGATATTTGGGCAACTAAGTACGACAGCAATGGCAATCAGTTGTGGCTCAAGCAATTCGGGAGTCCTGAAGATGATTTCCGCCCAAACTTAGCACTTGATAGCGCTGGCAATCTCTACCTGACGGGAGAAACCAACGGCTCTTTGGGAGGCCCCAATGCAGGCAGTGAAAATATTTGGGCAACTAAATACGACAGCAATGGCAATCAGTTGTGGCTCAAGCAATTTGGGACTGCAAAATCTGACTCCCCCTCAGACTTAGCAGTCGATACCGCTGGCAATGTCTACCTCACAGGAGAAACCGACGGCGCTTTGGGAGGCACCAATGCAGGCGGTCAAGATATTTGGGCAACTAAGTACGACAGCAATGGCAACCAGTTGTGGCTGAAGCAATTCGGGACTGCTGAATCTGACTCCTCCTCAGAATTAGCACTCGATAGCGCTGGCCATCTCTATCTCACGGGACAAACTAACGGCGCTTTGGGAGGCCCAAATGCAGGCGGTCAAGATATTTGGATTGCTAAACTCGGCACAATCACAGAGGTAGTCACACCAACACCAGTACCAACACCGATACTAATATCGACGCCTACTCCCACAACAACGCCGACGCCTACTTTCACACCAACTCCTACGGCAACACCAACGCCCTCAATCACTCCAACGCCCAGTCCCACATCAACACCAACGCCCTCAATCACGCCAACGCCCAGTCCGACATCAACACCAACGCCATCTGTCACACCGGCACCAACGCAGAACTCTTCTCCAATTATGGGTACTGATGGCGACGATATCCTTCTAGGCGATCGCAGCAACGATACCATTAGCGGTAAACAGGGAAACGATACCCTCAGCGGTATTGATGGCAATGATTGGATGCAGGGTCATCAAGGAAATGATTTTCTCGAAGGTAGCAACGGGGATGATACGCTTTACTGTGGCAAGGGCAATGATACTTTGCTTGCGGGGAACGGTGAGAATGTTTTATTTGGCGATGGCGCTTCTGACAGTCTCATTGGCGGTGAAGGGAATGATACTCTCTACGGCGGTCAGGGAAATGATACCCTATTTGGCAGCTTGGGAAATGATTGTTTAATTGGAGGTTTGGGGAGCGATCTATTCCTCTTAGGACTTGATGTCGGAACGGATACCATTTTAGATTTTGAAGACGAGAAAGATTTGCTCACACTTGCTAGCGGTATCACCTTCTCTCAATTAGCAATCACTCAAAGTAACAGTGCAACTTTAATCCGGTTTGTGCCAACAGGACAAATCTTGGGATCTCTGATCACGATATCGGCGAGTCAAATTAATGCTGCCGACTTCACTTTCCTCTAAAACATCACTTACGCATAAACTCTATCTGTAGGGTACATCTCGCTCTAACTTCTCAATTTTTGCTCACTTCCTCAAAAGACTCAGAACCCAAAGGACTCGGAATCCAACCTTGAATATTCTTGCGTTTCCCTAAAAGCGGCTGCGAATGTACGATCGGCAAACGCACAGCTTCCTCGTGCAAAATCTCGCTAACTTGCGCATAAATTTTCGCCCTAGCTGCTTTATCGCCACTCGCCCTCCCCTGTTCCAAAAGTTCCAGAACTTTAGGATTTTTCCAATTTCCCAAATCCCCCGTGGAACCAGGCCCGAAGTGAGGATAATAAAAATTGTCTGGATCGCCGTAATCTCCAGTCCAACCCATCATAAAAGCTTGAAATCCGGGAGGTTTGAGGCGATCGGCTAAATAAGCAGACCAATCCTTTGTTAGCAATTTTACCCGAATCCCGATCGCGCTCAAATCCGCCGCCAAAGCCTCAGCAATCGGCTTCGGCGTGGGAAAATAGGGACGGCTGACGGGCATATACCACAAATCCAAATCAAAACCGTTCGGATAACCGGCTTTCGCCAGCATTGCTTTAGCTTGCTGCGGGTTAAATTCATAATCTTTAACTTTATCAGACGCAGCCCAATTCAGCGCAGGCGGGATAAATTGCGAGTCGTATTTTCCCAGTTCTCCCCAGAAAGCTTTGACTATTGCTGGCTTGTTAATTGTTTGGGCGATCGCCCGCCTGACTTCCGGTTTTGACAAAGGTTCGTAACTCGGATTTAAGGCTAAATAACCGACATTAAAAGAAGGTCGCACAACAGCTTCTAAATTAGCATCTCCCTGAACTTCTTTCAATTGATCTGGCGTTAAATCCACAGTAAAATCAAGTTGTCCTGCTCGCAACTGAGCCAGTCTCGCCGCCGGATCGTCAACAAAACGAACTACCAATTGATTGACTTTTGGTGTACCCGTTTTCCAATAATTAGGATTTTTTTCTACAACAATGCGATCGCCCGATCGCCATTCCTGAAACACAAAAGGCCCCGTACCCACCGCCAGCGACCCCGGAGTGCCGTATTTAGCACCCGCTTTTTTCACCGCCGCCGGACTCGCCATCCCGAAATAACCAGACCCTATCGCCGAGGGGAAAGCAGCAAAAGGTTGATTTAAAACAAACTTAATTGTAAACTTATCAACAACTGCCACATCTTTTACCAGGGAATTTTTATCTCCCTTAAAACCACCAAAAAAATTCTTCCAAATTGGATAAGTTTTGCCAGATTCTCGATAACCGTTAGGATTGTTGGCATCCCACCAGCGATCCACATTAAACTTTACAGCTTGCGCATCAAAATCCGTACCGTCGTGAAACTTTACCCGCGAACGCAACTTAAAAGTCCAAGTTTTACCATCTTTAGAACTTGACCATTCAGTAGCCAGACTCGGTTCAAGTTCCACAGTTCCCGGTTTGAAATCAGTCAAGCGATTGTAAATTTGGTCGATAACAATCACCGAATTGCCATCAGTAATATTTCCCGGTTCCAGATTGACCGGCGGCCCGCCCGCACCGTAAACTAAAGCCCCCGCCGGAACCGCAGCAGGAGTTGTTGGAGTTGGAGAATTATTGCTAACCGTGTTTGAGGGCGTGCCGCAATTGGATAAAATTACAGCCATCCCAAAAACTAGACTTAATAAAACTAAACGCCAGGGTTTTAACAATCTCATTTCAATCGCTCCGGTTTAATAGAAAATTGTACTCATATCAATAAATTTCTAATTTGCTCTTTCTCTCACCTCTGTAGTTTCTGCCTTATCGGCACTTCATTTAGTAAATTCTCTATTAAAATCTAATCTCAACTAACAAACCAAATATAGCAGCCTGATGATATCATGCCGGAGGGGAAAATCTCAACCCACACCTTTACATTAGGCGACGCAACCAGCATGAAAGCTAACGTTGGCGCCCCAGCTAGAAGGGTCATTCGATTTGAGGTTTTAGATTTTAGATTTTAGATTTTAGATTTACTCCATGAATCTGGGGGGAACATCTCATATTTGTAAAAACACTTCTTATGGCTCCTTTCTTCTTCCTCTTTCCTTCTGCCTCCTGCCTCAAAAGTCCAATTTCTAGCTTAGCTGCTTTCCTTTAGATGCTTCCGATCTGGGAGCTTGAACTAATAAATCGCAGAGTGCGTAAGCACCCTGCGATTCACTCAAAACTACTCGTCAATTACTGCGGTTTTTGACCGTTTTGCATCCGGTTTTTAGCATTTTGCCGGCGCTGCTGCATCATTTGAGCTAATTGGCTGCGCTGTTCGGCAGTGAGCACTTCTCGCATTGCGAGTGTAATTTCAAATTGGACCTCTTCAAACTGCTGTCTCAATCCCATTATTTGACGGTGTTTTTCACGGATTTCGCTGGCATTTGCCGTGCCGGACATCATCGTGTCCAATTCTTGTCTGGCTTGGCGGACTGCTTGCATCCGCTGGGAAACTTGGTCTTTGTAGCGATCGCGAACTGCCTGCATTTGCTGCTTTTGGTCTGCGCTTAAATTAAGTTTCTCGAACATCCCACCTTCCCTGCCACCTGGTCGATTGGGACGCTGGTTTTGTGCAATTGTTTCCGGTTCTATGGGATTGGGAACTGCTATTGCTGCGGCTGTGCTGCCGAGAGTCAGCATTAAAACGGCTAGGGCAGAAATACGACGAATTGACATGAAAATTGCCTCTTTGATATTACTTATTTGTTGGCGGTTCACTGTCAGCACCCTGGCTGAAAGTCAACCAGTCTGTTTGTGAGCGATCGGTCATATTTTCTTGGGGAGAATCATGCAGTACGCCCTCCCAGTTAGTAACTAAAAATGCTTCTAACTGAGCTGTTTCCTTATCTGGCAATTGTGCAGTCTCAAACGGACGGTAGCCCGACCAAAAAACTAGCAGGCTAGCAGCAATCGCAGACGAGAAAGCCCACTTAGAAACAGAGGATATTTTTAACCGGTCATCAGACTTAGCTGAGGCACTGGCTCGCGTTTTTTGGGGGTGGGTTTCATGGAACACACTCGCCTGATTACTTTCGATGGCTGCTAGAATTTTTTGCTCTAAATCTGGTACAGCTTCAGGAATATTGGGGCGATGTCGCTTCAAGAAATTAACTAACTCTTGGTCGCTGCTTGGGTTATTCATAGCTCGCTGACACCTTCTTTTTGCAAAAATTGCCGCACAGCATTTCGGGCATAAAACACGCGAGATTTGACAGTTCCTGCTGGCAGTCCCAAAATTTGGGCTACTTCTTTTTGCGGGATGTCTTCTAGGTCGTGCAGCACCAAAACGCTGCGGTGTTCAAAGCTCAGTTGATCCAGTCCCCGCTGCACTAAATCTTCATAGTGCAACTGCATCAAGTCGGATGTATTATCTTTGAGAATAACCCCATCCATTACTTCTTGATTTTTAAGTTGGGAGTCAAAAGAATGCTGTTTAGCAAATGCTTGTCTTTGGTCGGAAGCCACATTCCAAGTGATTCGATAAAGCCAAGTAGAAAAGTTTTCCTGGTGCTTGAGTTTGGGCAATCCTTTCCACACTCGCAGAAATACTTCTTGTGCTAAATCGTCAAGAAGTGACGGGCCGCAGAGTTGGTACAGGGTTGACCTGACTTTGTGTTGGTAGCGTTTGTAAAGGTAGCGAAAGCAAGTGCGATCGCCCTTTAAACATTGAGCAACTAAGTCCGAGTCGGAACAGTCATCGGTTAAAACATTGGCTGACACAGCTAACACCTGTGAAGTCTCCCCCACCAGTTCGTTATCTGAAGTGTTTAGACAGGGCGATCGCAAAAAAGGTTCAAAGGATTTAAAATTTTTTTTCGACGAGGCGGCAGGTAGGGAAACGCCACTGCCGTGTCCTGATTTTTCCTGTAATTAACGGGTTCCGAGGTGTAAACCTGGGAACCCAGATCCAGAGTCCCAGCCTTGGTTGAGAAAATGGACGCTCTGACTCGCCCCAGAAGCGTTACTTTTACAAGTGATTTAGAAAAGCTATGTATAGCGGTTATCAATTAAGGGAGGTACAAGTTTAGATTAAATAATTGAATAATTGGGGAATTTACGAATCAATTAAAAACTCCTCAATCCCCCTATTTAAAATCTCAATCTGTACATCATCTACCTGAGAAAAGCTATAGTAGACTTACCGCTTTTATTAATCTGAGAGTTTGAGGCGATCGCCTGTCTGCGATATTGCTCGATCCAGGATTGAATTGCCAATTTAAATTCAGCTTTTTGTGCGTCTTGAATTCCTTCTGGATCGAAGCGAGCGCAATAATGAATCTCTATCAACAATGCTAACTCTTCGAGACCATATAATTCCGGTTTTTCTTTTTTTAACCTCTCGATCCAATTTTTTAAAGACTCGGAAGGAGGGCGAATCAATCCCGACTCATTTAATGCCTGTTCGATTAAATAAAATTCCGATTTCGGACTCAAAGAATCTTTGTTATAAATAGCTTTTAGCCATCTTTGCTTGTTAGATAAAAGGCGTACATTTTTCTTAAAATTAGGATTACACCTCCAAAAAAATATTAATGCCAGCAGGATGACTCCCCCATACTTCAATCCATTGCTACCTGATAAATACCGCAACCCCAGCAAAAATTTGTAACTCAATAGCGACCATAAATCAGAGATAAATGCCCATCGGGGAGCAGCAGCATCCTCCATGCTTTCCCAATCAGAAGGCGTAGGATCGAAAGCTTGCCATTTTCCCGCGATATAAGCCAAAGTCCAAGCATGAGCATGGCGACTTCTTACAATATATTGGTTCTCCAAAGAACTAAATTCGTGAACAGAATATCCAACAGCATAACGGGCTGGAATACCGAGTTTTCTCAGGAGAAGTGTCGCAGCGGTAGCAAAATATTCACAATGTCCAGAGCGAGTGTCCAGTAAAAATGTTGATAGAGGCGTAGCATCATTATCTTGGCCCCTCAGCTTCAGTGAATAAACGAAATTTTTCATGAAAAACCACTCTATTTTATCTAATATTTCTGGTGGCGACTTTCCTTGAGTATTCACTTGACTGAGGATTTTATTCAGTGCAGCTATTTCGGATTTGGGTATTTGCAGGTCGTCTTCTGTAGGCGGGCTATCTACAGAATAATTATTATTAAAGTAGCTTCTATAAGCCAGCATATCAACTTTCCCCACCACTTTTATTGTGCCATATTTATTCTTTTCCATCTGACTGACAGGCAATGCGTCAATTTTAAAAGTTCCATCTGGCAGCTTTAATAAACCTTGGTTGCCTTGGAGTGTAGCCGAAATAGTAATCGTTGATGGATTGGGTAGTTGGTCGCCTAAATCCCAAGTTGTGCCATTAATCTTTGGTTGTACGGGAACAAAGTTAGGATTTAAGGCCAGCCAAAGTGAAGAGTTGTAGCGATTATAAGTGGCTTCTCTTAGCAGTCGGGGAGGAGTCTGTTTAGCTTCAGGAGCAACTCTAAAAATAATTTCATTTGACTGTTTTAATAATCCCACTGACCCGATGTTCGTTTGTTTTTTCAAAAAATCTGTTTCTTGAGAGTTCCCCTGACTAAGCCATGAGATTGCTTGCTGTTCTACTGCTAGGTGAAGTTGGTGCAGGCCCATCTGTCCTATAAATCCTATACTGCCAGCAATTAACATCAGACCCAGCCAGAGAATAGATGAAAATCTTTTCGGTCTCACAGACCACAAAGCAATAGCAGTTAAGGCAAATATCCCAGCATAAAAAGAGATCTCTCTACTGTTCGTCGCACTAGCGGATAGCAGACAACAGATAAAATATGGATAACTTAGATTCACCATCAAGGGGTTAAGTGGTGCTTTTTTTGTGGCTTTGTTTAGCCACAAAAACATTAGGCGTATATCCAGACTTTCCTTAACAGAATATATCTGAGCAGCTACCAGTGGAAAAAATACACCAGGAAGCCACTGCAACAAATTATATATCAAGTAAATAGAGCGGTTGGCGACCAGGAGATAAACCAGCAAACAGCACAAAAAAATCAGGCTGAAATTAGCAATGCGCCTAAAATCACTAGCTGAAAAATCCCACCGATAAGGCAACCAGTTAGCTGCCTCTAAAATCAGAGCAATTGGCAAAGCAAAAAACCATAGTCCCGTCTGCCAGCCCCAAAAAATTACACTAGCACCCAAAAGAAAAACTGGCATTTTCATAATTTCATTAACTCCTCTTGTATTTGACCTAGCTTTAAGATATGGCAGCGTGTTAAGTCATCTTTAATCAACTCTAAATTTAAGCTATCTAATTGAGCGTCTGGCTCTGTTAAAATTAAAACTAATGTATGGATACCGCGACTTCTCAGATAATTTACTAATGTTTTTCTAGGTTCGTCCCAACACAAGAATATACAAATACAACCACTTAGGAGAGAGACTTTCTCCATCAAAACTGAGGTGAGCGAGTCAAAAGCTTTATCCTGACAGGCCGCAACAGAGGCGAGAATTTCTAGCATTTTTTCAGTAGAGTTCAGCCCTCTGCCAAAGGTAAAACAATAAGCTTCTTGAACTACAAACATCAAATCCAATAATGATTCTTGAGTCTGAACTTCATAGGATAATGACGCAGCAATTGAGATAGCCTCTTCTAAAATTTCACTATATTTTACACTTTGAAATGTATCCAAAATTAAGGCGTGCCTCACAAAAAATTCATCCTGTTCTTCTTTGACCATTGGCTTACCTGCTTTTGCCCAACTTTTCCAGTGAATTTTGCGTAGCGGATCTCCCGGTCGATAATCCCGCAGAGACCTAAATTCCTCGGAATCTCCTACGGATGAAGCTAATGTTACGCCACCTGATTGATATCTTCTTGAGCCAGGAAGCTGAATTGGTGGTAAATGATATAGTTTTGGTAAAATTAAGATAGACTGGGGCAAGGAAATTGTTTTACAAGCATTCCAAATCCCAAAAGGATCTGACCTAGTAACTGTTAGACCTGTCAGGCGGATAACACCTCTGTATGACGGCGTAATTTCACATACCACTTCTGTTTTGCTATTGGGTAGGAGAGGAGGCAATTCTATGGCTTTAGCTGTGGCGCATTGTTTTCTATAACTCAGCCACAGCCAACGATAATAGCCCAAGTATTTATCCAATGAATTGCGCTGTTCTTCACCTGGTTCAGGTGTTTCTGTAAATTCTTGAAAACTTGGCCAGGTGTCGGCAAAATTTTCCCCCATTTTCAGATTGTTTTGACTCTGGCTAGTTTTGTTATGAATGATAATACGGTATTTTAAAGTAACTCCAACAGTTGCAAACTTTGGCAAGAACCGTACTGCGTTGAAGCGGAAGCGAAAAAATCTACTGAAAATTATGGCTATTCCTATAATTGACAACAGGAAAGTAAAGATTTGATAAGTCACAGTCTGATTAGTATCTAATCCTAAAATTCCCGCTAAAAGCGTGCAGCTAAGCACTGCTAACCCATTGTTAGTCAATCGCTTCTTTCGCGATCGATTTACGCGCGCACCGAAGCGAAAAATAGCGTAGAAAACACGTTTCATTTTTTAGGCTGGTACAGGAATAGATTTGATAATTTCTTCAACAACACCTGTGGCCATTCTACCCGAAAAACGCGCTTGAGGTTCCATTACTAGGCGATGAGCGATTACTGATACCGCTTGTTCTTGAATGTGTTCTGGGGTAACAAACTCATAGCCATCGAACAAAGCTAATGCTTGAGCAACTTTCATTAAAGCTAGGGAAGCTCTGGGACTCGCCCCTAGTTGTACGCCTTCGGCTGAGCGAGTTGCATTCACGATATCTACGAGGTAACGTTTCAATTCTTCACTAATTCTAACTTGCTTTACCTGCTGTTTTAAGCTAATTAAATCCTCTAAATTAACGCAGGTTTGAAGTGTATCAATAGGATGTTGATGGATTTGATCTCCGAGCAGGTTAACTTCGTCTTCTGGCGAGATGTATCCTAGACTAAATTGAACTGCAAAGCGATCCATTTGGGCTTCAGGAAGTGGATAAGTGCCACGAGATTCTACTGGATTTTGAGTAGCAATGACAAAAAATGGGTCTTTAAGTTTGTGCAAATTTCCGTCAATGCTGACTTGAAATTCTGCCATTGCTTCTAGGAGGGCGGATTGGGTTCGCGGTGATGAGCGATTGATTTCGTCAGCCAAGATAATATTAGCAAAAATTGGACCTTCGTGGAAATGGAACGTGCGTTGATTGGGGTCGAGCATGGATATGCCCAAGATATCGGATGGCAAAAGGTCAGGTGTAAATTGAATGCGTTTAAAGCTGACATCGACAGATAAGGCTAGGGCTTTAGCTAGGGTAGTTTTACCTGTACCGGGATAATCTTCTAGGAGGACGTGCCCGCCACTCACAAAGGCTGACAGCAATTTCCTGATTGCTGCTGATTGCCCTTTCACCACTTTTTGAATGTTGTTGGAAATCCTTTGATAAATTTCTCTGCCCGACTGAGCATGATTTTCTGTAATTGCTTTATCCATTATTTATTCTGTTCGTAGCGTTCGGTTACTGTCCCGCTGATTGGCTTGTTCCGATTTAACTATTTACAGCATTTTTCCAATATGTATAAGTTTTTAAACCAATAATTTCTTTATTTTCATTATATATCTCGTCCAAACACCTGAAAAGAGCCAAAGCATAATTCTTCAATCCCAAATTTGTCAAACTTGTGAGAATCCTAGTCAGCCGCAGATAGTTGTGATTAAATGGTTCAATCCACTCTCTTTTTCTTGACAAATATTCCTCGGATTTGGCAATTACAATTTCTGCGTTTTCCCCTTCGCGGCATTCCAGCCCGTAAAATGCCAGCATGACTTTTAGAGATTTGACTAAGCGACTTCTCAACTCTTCAGTTGTTCTAAAAGCTTGAATCACCTCATCATTTAAAGTCGGAGCACTGGAATTAAAGCGGCTCTTTTCTCTCAGCGGAAACAGCCATTGAATGTAATTGTGCACCGATTCCAGCTTCTGGTAATCCCACGACCACATATCCTCGATCGCCCGACCTTGTGAATCAGGCTGCTGACCGAGATAGAATGCTAAAATTTTGTTTTGTTTGGTTGAATCACTCATTGATAAGCTGTTTTGTATCTAAATTGTATTTTTGGGCGGGCGGGACGCCCACCCCACAACCAGAAAATTAATTTTTTGTGTGGAACAGGCATCCTGCCTCTTCTTCAAAATAGTTTTCTTGAGTCGGTTTTAACTGAGTTTAGCTATTAGCCAGGGGTTTAAACCCCTGGCTGCTTCCCCCGCTTTAGCGCAGAGTTACAAACTCTTCAGCAGTCGATGGGTGAATGCCAATAGTCGCGTCGAAGTCTTTCTTCGTAGCTCCCATATTAACAGCGATCGCCATTCCTTGAATAATCTCGCCCGCGTCTTTCCCAACCATGTGTACGCCCAAAACTCTGTCAGTATTAGTTTCAACGATTAACTTGACAAAAGTTTTCTCGTCTGCACCTGTCAAAGCGTGAAACATCGGTCGAAACTTGGCTGTGTAGCACTTAATTGAGTCGGGAAACTTTGCTCTAGCCTGCACTTCGTTTAAGCCGACTGTACCTGCTTCCGGCTGCGAAAATACCGCCGACGGGACATTTTCGTAACTGATTGCTCTGGGATTGTTGCCAAATTCAGTATCTGCAAAAGCGCGTCCTTCGGCGATCGCAATTGGCGTTAAATTGATGCGGTTGGTGCAATCTCCGACAGCAAAAATGTGCGGCTGACTGGTGCGGCTGTTTTTGGTAACTGCGATCGCACCTTTATCTGTTTCTACTCCCGCATTTTCTAAACCCAATTTTTCTAAATTAGGCTGACGCCCGGTAGCGCACAACAGCGCGTCTACTATTAGCGTTTCTTCGGATTTTCCCGACAGAGTTAATTTTAAGCCTTCTGGGGTTTTCTCAATGTGGTTGATCGAGCTTTCTGTCAAAATGTTTATTCCGTGCTTAATCATTCCTTCTTGCACGTTGGTGCGAATTTCTGTGTCAAATTCGTTCAAAATTAAATCGCGGCGGATGATTTGAGTTACTTGGCTTCCCAATCCGTTCATAATGCAAGCAAATTCGACGCCGATGTAGCCGCCGCCCCAAATTGCCAACCGTTTTGGCTGCTCTTTTAGGAGGAATATTTCGCGAGAGGTAATCGCGTGTTCGATGCCGACAATTGGGACTCTTTGCGCTTCTCCGCCGACTGCAATTAAGATTTTGGCTGCGGTAAATTTCTTGTCACCAACTTCGACGGTGTGGGGATCAATAAATTTGGCGTATCCTGAGATTAATTCGACTCCGGCTTTTTCGAGAAAGCTGATGTGCAGTTTGCTCAGCCGCCGCACTTCTGCGTCTACGGTGGTGATGAGTTTTTCCCAATCAAAGCTGCTTTCTACTGGACTCCAACCGTAGCCCACCGCATCTTCGTAAAGGTGCGAAAATGTTGAGGCGTACACCATGAGTTTTTTGGGGACACAGCCGCGAATTACGCAGGTTCCGCCTACCAAGTCATTTTCGGCGATCGCCACTTTTGCGCCGTAGGATGCTGCTCGCTTGGAACTCGCCAATCCGCCGGAACCCGCACCTATCACAAACAAGTCGTAGTCGTATGTCATAATTGTCTGTACCTTTTTATCGCCAACTTACCAATTTTACGCTTTACTTTTCTTAATGATATCTCAAAAATTTTTTGTTTTTTTTGGGGTCTACTACTTTACTTTTTGCCCTTAACCAGGTATTATTAAAAAATAGAAATCTATGCTTTAATATAAAATTGCTCACACTCCCATTATTAGAGTATAACACAAGCGAACGACAAAAAAAATATAAAAATTTCTATCTTTTGAGAGCGCTACCAAGAAGGCAAGACCGAATTGTCGATCGCTCGTTATAGCCAAGTCGAACTCCCGTAAATCCCTGTAAAAAAGCGCAACTTTGATGCTATTCCCGATTTTCAAGGGGTTGTAGGGGCAACAATCAGGGGGGAGCAGGGCTAATCGCAGCGCACCGATAGAAAACTGATACTACCCTAACCTATCGGGGCAATCACGGGAGATTACCCTACAGTTTTTGATAATTTCCTCACTCCTTGATAATTGCTATATTATAAACATAAATTAATTCTCGGGCTAGCTTTATGATCGAGTGGCTGGTACTTTGGGGAGCAACGGAAGCAGTAGGCATTCTCGTTAAACCCATCTTAGAAGATTTAGTCAAAGACGGCGCGAAGGATTTTGCTAAAGATTTTTTTAAAGATTCCCTGAAAAACGTCTTAGTCGAAAAAGACCCCCGACAAGTCGCAGCGGGCAAAGCAATCAAAAAGTTTTTGGAGTTGGTGCAACAGCAGTTAAAAATCGCCGGACTTCCACCCGAGGAAATTAAGCGGTATATTAAAGATGTTAAACAGTTTATCAATAACAAGTCTGTTAAGGAAATTTTGAGCAAGGCTTTTGAGAGCGATCGCGAATCTCTCGATGCCGAACTTCTCGAACAAACCTGGAGTCAGCTAGATTTAACTCCTTTGCCGCCAAGATTTAAGTGGCAAACCATCGCCAATCAGTATCTCGCAGAAGTTCAAGAAATTCTCTTTGACTCAAAAGACTTGCGCGATATCTTGAATGCTCAAAATCTGGATAGCATTCAGAAAAATACTCAAGAAATGGCGGGGATTATTCCCGATTTTGACTTGAGGCAATATCAAGAAGCTCTGTGCGAGCGTTACAGCAATCTCAATTTAAGCAGCGTCGATCCCAATACCTACGATTATCGGGAAAAGCTGAAAGTTTGGCAAATCTTTATTTTCCAAGATGTGCGATCGATTTACGAATCATTCCTGCCCCAAGCTTACGAAATTCCTAAAGAACATCAACGGCGGTTGCAAGACTGCAATCAATTAGACGCGATCGAACTAGAAAATTTAGAGAAATATCGGCGCGGTTATTTTTCTCAGCCGATCGTATCCGTGTTAGATGTTATTAATGACAAGCAAAAGTATCCCTACATTGTTATTTTAGGCGACCCGGGTTCTGGCAAGTCTACTCTGTTACAATATTTAGCATTAAACTGGGCGAGATCGCCCTTAAATAGCGTGACATCTCTGCTGATTCCGCTGCTAATAGAATTGCGGACTTACATTCGCAGCGGGGAATCAGGACATTGCAAGAACTTCCTCGAATTTTTCCATCAAAGTCCGGGTTCAATTTGTCACTTGAATCAGCATCAATTGCAGGAACAGCTTAAAGCAGGCGACGCTGTGGTGATGTTCGACGGGTTAGATGAAATTTTCGATCCCGGGAAACGAGATGATGTAATTACCGCGATTCATCGGTTTACCAATGAGTATCCCCGCGTGCGAGTGATTGTCACTTCTCGGATTATTGGTTACAAACCTCAACGGTTGCAAGATGCAGAGTTTCATCACTTTATTCTCCAAGATTTGAACGCGGAACAAATTCAGGATTTTGTTCGCCGCTGGCACGACTTAACTTTTACTGATGCAGGGGAAAAAGCGCGGATTCGCGATCGCATGGAAAGAGCATTAGCGTATTCATCTACGATTAGAGATTTAGCGGGTAATCCGTTATTGTTGACGATTATGGCGATTTTAAATCGCAGTCAAGAATTGCCGAGAGACAGGGCGGAACTTTACAATCAAGCTTCGCGGGTATTGCTGTATCAATGGGATGTGGAAAGGTCTTTAGTAGAGGATAGCAGGCTCGATCCGAAAACTATTGATGCTAAAGATAAGCAAGAAATGCTGCGGCGAGTCGCTTACAAAATGCAAGCAGCACCTGAAGGGTTGGCTGGCAATATTATTAGTGCGGAAGATTTGGAGAATACCCTCACAGCATATCTGAAGAGTAAAGATTTCGATCGACCGAAAGAGCGGGCAAAGTTGATAATTAACCAACTGCGAACTCGCAACTTTATTTTATGTTATTTGGGTGCGGATACTTATGGGTTTGTGCATCGAACTTTTTTGGAATATTTCTGTGCGTCGGAGGTTGTATATCGATTTGAAAAAACCCGCAAACTTTCTTTAGAAAAGTTAAAAACAGAGGTTTTTGGTACGCACTGGGATGATGAATCTTGGCAGGAAGTTTTGTGCTTGATTGCGGGATTGATTGATGGACGGTTTACAGGGAAATTGATTGAGTTTTTGATTGAACAGTCTGAGGAATTTGAAAATTGCCAGAGCCTGTTTTTGGCTGCAAAGTGTTTGAACGAGGTCAGAGATAGAAAAGTTATTGCTGGGATTGATAGTGAATTGCTTGAACGTTTAAAAGAGTTAACGAAGTGTGCTCTCAGCGAGCAGAGCATAGGTCTTCATGTAAATGGCAAAGAAATTGAACTGGTTAGAGAAATTCATACTCAAGCAGTAAGTGCGATCGCCTTTACTTGGAAAGATGACCCTAAAACCTTACTTTGGCTCAAACAACTGGCTGAATCTGATGATGATAATTGGGGTGTGCGATATTCCGCGATCCAAGAATTAGCATGGGGATGGAAAGATGATTCCGAAACCTTACCTCTCCTCAAACAACTGGCTCAATCTGAAGATGACAATTGGGCCGTGCGACACGCAGCAGTCCAAGAATTAGTACGGGGCTGGAAAAATGACCCGGAAACTTTACCCATTCTCAAACAAATAGCTCAATCTTATGATGATTCCCTTGTGCAACGTTTAGCCGTCCAAGAATTAGCATACGGATGGAAAGATGACCCTGAAATCTTACCTATTATCAAACAAGTAGCTCAATCCAGTGGTTGTAGGGTTGTGCAAAGTGCCGCTCTTCAAGAATTAGTACGGTGGTGGAAAAAAGACTCTGAAACCTTACCTATTCTCAAACGACTCGCTCAATATGATGATAGTTCATATGTGCGAGAAACAGCACTTCAAGAATTAGCCCGCGAGTGGCAAGATGACCAGGAAATCTTAGATATTCTCAAACAACGCGCTCAATATGATGATGAGTCGGATGTCCGAGAAGTAGCAGTCCAAAAATTAGCACGTGGGTGGAAAGATGACCAGGAAATCTTACCTATCCTCAAACAATGCGTTCAATATGATGATGATTCAGATGTACGAATTGCCGCATTCCTAGAATTAGCACGTGGGTGGAAAGATGACCAGGAAATCTTACCTATCCTCAAACAATGCGCTCAATATGATGATAATTCAGATGTACGAATTGCCGCATTCCTAGAATTAGCACGTGGGTGGAAAAATGACCCAGAAACCTTATCTATCCTTAAACAACGCGCTCAATATGATGATGATTTTAGGGTGCGATTTTTAGCACTTACAGAACTAGCATATGGGTGGAAAGATGAACCAGAGATACTTGAAGGGTTGTGCGATCTAGCTATCAATCATCCTTTTGAACGTCAGTATAGCTTCCAATATAACCCCAGACAAACAGCAATTGAAATCATGGTCAAGCAATACCCCGATCGCCCAAAAACTTTAGAAATACTTCGCGATCGATTTGCCAACGATCCAGATCAACAAGTCCGCCAGTTTGCCCAGAAAAAGTTGACCCAATTAGAGAAGCTGTGATAGAAACACAAAAAGCAGAAAAAAAATCTAACTGTAGCCACTAATCTACCCAAAGCTTATGCAGAAATAGTTGAATTTTTGGCGACGGCCACACTTCCCACAGCATTATAAACTTTCCACTCTCGGAGGAAGCAAAAGAGCATATCCTAGACCTAATTTATGCCCACAATAATCAAGGCTTGACCCGCGCTGGAAAAAGCAAATTACATAACTATCTAGTGCTAGAACATCAGATGACTCTCATCAAAGAGCTCACAAACACGTCCTTAAAGATTTAGTTTTTTTATATCTCGTAAATTAGCGTCCAAACGATCGCCCTTCCACCCGCCAAAACCGATAAGAAGTGTTAAGTTAGTAGTTAGTTGTGTCGATCGCACAGAAAAAAAATGCCTGAACTACAAACCGATACATACCAAGACCTCGACCCGCAAGTCCTCTCAAAGCCCGTTGTTGTCGGTCTGGAAGACGTAACAAAAGTTTACGGGATTGGCGACCTGGAAGTTCGCGCCTTAAACGGCGTCAGCTTGACCGTAAGAGAAGGAGAATATTGCTCGATTATGGGCGCATCGGGTTCCGGCAAATCTACAGCTATGAATATTATCGGCTGTCTCGATCGACCTACGAGCGGCAGTTACTACTTAGACGGCGTAGATGTCGCCCAAATGCCCGAAGGAGAATTAGCCGGAATTCGCAATTTAAAATTAGGTTTTGTCTTCCAACAATTTCACCTGTTGCCTCAACTGACAGCATTAGAAAATGTCATGTTACCCATGGTTTATGCCGGCATTCCCGCAGCAGAAAGGCGCGAACGGGGAGTAGAGGCTTTAACAAAAGTAGGCCTGGAAAGTCGCCTGCAAAATAGACCGAATCAACTATCAGGAGGACAGCAGCAGCGCGTAGCCATCGCCAGGGCTATCGTCAACCGTCCCGTGTTGCTGCTGGCTGACGAACCTACAGGTGCATTGGATACAAAAACTACTCAAGAAGTAATGGATATTTTTACCGAATTCAACGAAAGCGGCATGACAGTTGTTATGGTAACGCACGAACCCGAAGTGGCGCGTCAAACTCGCCGCGTTGTCTGGTTCCGCGACGGTAAAGTTATTCACAACAATCTCAACCCCGAAGAGCTTTCACACGCTGTATTTTAGTATAAGAGTCCGCCAAAAGCGAAAAGAAAATTGGGCGATTCAAACCGCTTCTAGACAAACGAAGTCCGCCTACGCGGACTGAAGAATTAAGAGGGTATCAGTCCTATGCAAGAAGACTTTAGCTATTAGACAGGGGTTTTCAACCCCTGGCGGACTAATAGACAAAACACCCGATATTTGCTTAATGAAAAGCACTCGGAAAAGCTTCCCAAACTCGATCGACAAAATCTCTAAGTTGCCGAGATGCGATCGCACCATCCTTTTTTTCAGCATCCAGAGAGTGCAACTCGGTCAATAGTGAAATTACCTCAGTATCTAAAGCCGCCCGAAACAAGCTAAGCGGCCAAAGCAAATCAGCACCATCTCGCAAATCCGATAAAGTGTATTCTGTCGGTGAATCCTTCCCCGACACCGATACAACTAACATCAAAGGGCGCACCCAACAAACTTGACGTGCCTCAACCACTTGGATTACCTCGGAATGCAGGCACGCATCTCCACATTCTAAACTAACAATTTGACCAGGCTTAAAGTTCAAAGCACAACCCATTAATGCTCACACTTAATACAGACATAACAAAGCAGGCAAATAAGTGCTGCATCTCTCCACAGCACCCGAAAACATTATATCATAATTCCTTCTTCCTTCTTCCGACTGCCATCGGACTGACATCCGTTACATCCCGTACATTGCTCGTTGCCGGACTTCCTTCTTCCTTCTTCCTGAAATCCGTTACATCCGTTACAGAATCCGTTGCCGAACTTCCTTCTTCTCCTCAACTTTCATCAAGCTTTTTAAGATCCATTTCGAGCTGGGCACTCAACAATCGTGCTTCTTTTTTACCACCGCCACCATTGGCATAATCCGCCACGGAAATCGGAGCACCGATCGCAATTTTTACCTGAGCACCCCATTGAGGAATGCGCGGGCGATAGCGGATACTCATCGGTACAATTTTCACCCCCAAACCCGGTTTGCTCAACTCTGCTTGCATTGCCAAACGCGCCAATCCCGGCTTAATCGGATGAACTTCGCCATCCTGAAAAATACCGCCTTCGGGAAAAATCACCAACATTTCCTTGTCGAGGAGTAGTTCCACCCCATAGCGGAGACTGCCAATTGCCGGATGCTTGAGATCCACAGGAAACCCTCCCAAATTTCTGATGAACCAACCTTGCAGTCCTTTCACTTCATCAGCAGTTACCATAAACCGCAAATCGCGTCCAGTCACCTTCTGTCCCGTTGAATAGGGCATCATCAGGGCATCCCACCGGGAGCGGTGCGTAGGGGCTAAGATGACAGGCCCGTCTTTCGGCAAGTGCTCCTGTCCGGTTATCTCAATCTTGCCAAAATGAAACGGTAGGACAACATAGTGACCTAGCGGATAGAGCAAGGAGGTTAACCAAGGAGAAACGCGAGAGGTATTAGATGCTACCTTGGCAGGCATTGGCTTCACTAGAGATGATTTACTGGACTCAACGGCGATCGTGGCGGTGTGGGGCATAGCAATTAAGCTGCTGTCTCGAGATCTAAAGTCTAAAGTAAGTGATTGGACAAATCTTTAGTTTTTGGGTCGGGACACTTTTGCTATTGGCCTTGTACCGATCGAGCGATCGCGCCCGCAAGAGATAATCTCTAACAGGTAAAACCTCAGCCAACCGGACAGCACTAATACGTAGTCGGCCGCCTGGAAAGCTCGATCGGGCAATTACGGATCTATTATTCCAGCTAAAGGGTCAAGTTCGATTAAACATCGCCTAGAAGAGAGTAAAAAATTTTACCTGTTAATTTTTCCGGCGTGCTTCAAACCAGGAAATCAACTGATCGCGGCAAACAGACTCCATAATACCGCCGAGTACCTCCAAGCGGTGACACGAATGCGCGCTATCTGGAATATTAGCCGCAGTCCGAATCGTGCCAGTTTTCGGGTCATCGGCTCCGTATACCAGCAGACGAATCCGAGCTTGGACGATCGCACCAGCGCACATCGGGCAAGGTTCCAGCGTTACGTAGAGCGTGCATTGGTTAAGATGCCAGTCTTGCAAAACTTGGCCGGCAGCCCGCAAAGCCAAGATTTCAGCGTGAGCAGTCGGATCGCAGTCTCGCTCTCGCCGATTTTGCGCTTCGGCAATCAATTTGCCTGTACCGTCAACAATGGCAGCACCCACAGGTACTTCACCGGCATCACCGGCTGCTTGTGCCAGTTCCACAGCCCTAGTCATCCAGCGTTTGTGAATAAAATAAGTAGTATCACTAATAGACAATGGCTCAGTTTTAGAATTCACCTCATACCTACGTAACAGAAAAACTTAAGATCGAGAAAGAAAGTTACATTACAGCTTAATAGAAAGCCATTTTTAATTATGGACACCACCAGGATAAATACTGAAATTGTTGAGCTGTTGTGCCGCATTAGCCGGCAAAAGCTGCGCGAACAAGATATCACTCCTTTGGTAGTGTTTGTGACTGCTTTGATTTCCATCCTGCGCGGAGTGATGATTATTGACAGGACGATCGCAGTTGAAGAAGAAGAACGGCTGCAAAAGACTCTCAAAGCCTTTGCCAGCGGCGACCGCGATCGGGTAGAACTAATTCAGCGCCTTGTCAAAGGAGTCTCCAAACAGCAGGTTTACTTCAACCCCACGGAATTGCTAACCCTGACAGCTTTGTTCTCAGAATCAGAAAAACTGTTGCTTATCGGTTCCGGCTACGAAATGTCAGCGGCCGACGGACACATCGATATGCGGGAGCAAATGTACTTACAGTCGATCGCAAATCGGCTCGGCCTCGACTCCAGACACATTGCAGTCCTAGACACTTTATTTACTAAAGAAGGAACCCTCGACTCACAAGCTTTTGCCGAAGTTCAAGCTTTACTCGATCCCAGCGAATTCGAGTCCCGCGATCCGGTATTTGGCAAAGCAGCAAAGCACTTGCTGAGTATTTTACTCCGCAATTGACATCCTCACCGCCCTAAAGGGAGGGTGATTCCCAAGAATCACTTCTTGAGTTTTCTGCTTCGTCCCGTGCCAGCTAGACTGACTTTACCACCAGTCCCCGCCGCATCCAGTCCACAGACAGTTTGTTTTACTTCCAGGCTATGCCCTAGCCCAGAAATTAGTTCCAACCCACGATTTCTAACCACCTGTGCCGCTGCCACATCACGCGATGCAGTAAAGAAACACACTGGACAAGAATGAATTCTTTCGTCTAGGCGCTTTTTGCCCGTATGCGTCCCACACTCAGGACATTGTTGTGATGTGTAGTCCTTGTCTACCTTGGCAAAGAAAACACCTCGTTTAAAGCACACCCATTGTAGTATGTTGACGAATTGACCGAATCCAGCATCGGCACTATGTTTACTCAACATTCCTCTGGCCCAAGAGCGAAAGTCGATGTCTTCAACAAATATCATCCCTACGCCGTCACTCATACGGTGGGCTAACTTAAAGTGCCAGTCTTTCCTGGTGTCAGTAATCTGTTGATGAATTCTGGCTATTTTTTGATTGAGCTTATGTCTGTTATTCGACCCTTTCTTCTTATGCTTTAATCTACGTTGCAGTAATTTCAACTCGCGTTGTAGAGTTTGCAGGAAGCGAGGTCTAGCAATTTGCTCGTTATCGCTAGTAGCTACAAATTTATCAAACCCTAAATCCAAACCTCGCGGATGACCGGATATGGGTGTATCTGGGACTGATACATTTAACTGTAATGACAACATGACAAAATATCCCGATGCCCGTCGTACAACCCTGGCTTGTTTAATTTCAAATCCCCCTGGGATTTGGCGTGACAAGCGCAAACGAATCCACCCTAGTTGAGGCAATTTCAGCAAACTTCCATTGATGGGATTTTTGCCCAATTGAGGAAACACAAACGATCGCATTCGGTATTTGTTCTTGAAGCGAGGAAAGCCTAGTTTCTTCGCTCTCATGTCCTCAAATGCCCTGTCCAGCGTTCTTAAGGCTTGTTGCAATACTTGCGAATGTACGCTCGTGAGGAGGGGAAATTGCTCTTTGGCAAGAGTCAATCGTTTAGCCTGAGTGTGGTAACTAGGGTATGGCTCGTCAGCCCTGAGTATGTACTCCTGTTCGATGGAACAAGCATTTACAGGCGACTTGCGGGAATTCAACCAGTCTTTGCGCTCCCGCAAAGCAAAGTTCCATACAGAACGACACACAGCGAATATCCGCTCGATAGTATCGACCTGTTCTGGAGTTGGTTCTAGTTTGAATTCCCACGTCATGTTTAGCATGAAATTATTTTACACGCTTACTTAGTATGTGTAAAGCCGTCCTCCACTTCGTTAAAGGACGGGGTTTTAGACCCAAATTTTCGATAAATTTTGGATCAGTAAAAGTCGTGAGAAGAGTTTGAGGATTTGACGCTGTGTCCATTTGAGATGGGACTTAGGCGCTCTTACCCTCAAAAACCGGGTTGTTTAACCCCTACCAAGAGCGCTGTACGGCGTATGTTGGTGAAAAACCAGGTTTCTGCCTCAGTCCCGCTTTATTTTTTTTGCAAGAGTCGATCGACCCTTGTATCCCATTGAACCGAATACCTCTAAAATCTAAAAGCGACTTGTCGCTGCCTTGATTGACTCAGCTCAATCTCAAATCTCAAATTGATTGATTATGCAAATTGAATGGCAAACCGCCAAAACCTACGAAGACATTCTCTATCACAAAAGCGGCGGCACCGCCAAAATTACCATCAATCGACCTCACAAACGGAATGCTTTCCGTCCCAAAACCGTGCAGGAACTGTGCGATGCCTTTACTGATGCCCGCGAAGACACCAAAATCGGCGTTGTCCTGTTCACAGGTGCGGGGCCTCATACAGACGGCAAATACGCCTTTTGCGCCGGTGGCGACCAAAGCGTGCGGGGTGCTGCGGGATATGTAGACGAAGGTGGCATACCCCGGTTGAACGTGCTCGACTTGCAGAAGTTGATTCGCTCTATGCCCAAAGTAGTAATTGCTTTAGTTGCAGGCTACGCAATTGGAGGGGGTCACGTTCTCCACTTAATTTGCGACTTGACGATCGCTGCTGACAATGCTATTTTCGGACAGACCGGCCCCAAAGTCGGCAGTTTCGACGGTGGTTTCGGAGCTAGCTATCTTGCCAGAGTCGTCGGCCAGAAAAAAGCCAGAGAAATTTGGTTTTTGTGTCGCCAGTACAGCGCACAGCAAGCCCTAGAAATGGGTTTAGTCAACTGCGTCGTGCCCGTCGAACAACTCGAACTAGAAGGGATTCAGTGGGCTGCGGAAATTCTAGAAAAAAGTCCGATCGCGATTCGCTGTTTGAAATCTGCTTTTAATGCCGACTGCGACGGTCAAGCCGGTTTGCAAGAACTGGCGGGAAATGCCACTTTGCTGTACTATATGACGCAGGAAGGCGCCGAAGGCAAACAAGCCTTTTTGGAAAAACGGCAACCTGATTTTAGTCAATATCCTTGGCTGCCATAGCGGGATAGAAAAATCAGTTTTTTTTATGCGCTCATATTAAAGTAGATACTGCTGATTTTTATGAGTTAGTAAAGCCAAATGCACCCGATCGTCCAAAAGTGTCAGTAGTGATACCAGTTCCCAAAAAGAATGAAACTGCTTTGCCAGATCCAAACCATGATAATGATCAGTGATTCCCCAATCGAAAATGGTATGACCTATCCTGCTGCCGACTAACTAAACCGAGACTGCTGCTGCCGATTTTTCGGTTAACGTTGTGCCTGTAAGCTGGCAGGCATGGCGATCGGAAAAAGTGACGGTGGCATCCTGCAGCGTCAGAGTCGATTCTTGCCACATTCCAATTTCTTCTATGTTTTCCCAAGATGACCTAAAAGGCGAAACCGCTAAAGCACAAGCTTTCCAGTGACTTTGAACCGGGCCGCCTAGTAAAGCGCAAACACCTCCGCGTCTGCCTTCAGGGGTATAGTGACGGCAGTGACCACAAGCTGAAGTTAAAGGTGAAGTTAAGGAGGTTTGCATAAAAGTTCTTAGGGAAATCATTTTCATCTCTAATTCTCCTTTGTAGAGCTAGCAGGTTTTAGAGCATCCCAACCTTTATGCTGTCTGGGTTGTAGCGATCCCCGAAGTATAATTAAATTTTATAATTTATTTATAATCTCGTTATATATAGAAACAATTAGCTCCGTGCTTGCTCATTGTATAGGTCAAAACACAGGTTAAAAGTTTATAAAGCCGTTAGGGATCAAGACAAAGTACAAATGCCCAACGAGTATGAGAGGTTACAAATAAGCGGTAGCTTAGAATACAAAAATTGGCTGAGAGTGTCGGTAAGCAGCCTCTGGGAAGTAGGAACAATTCAGTTTTCCAATGAAAATGAAAAATAGCTGCCGGCGATCGACAGCAGGCGATCGGGCCCCTGTTGCATTGACGCCAAAAGTAGCTAATCATAAAATAGGCAAGTTTTCAAGCTTCTTGTTTATATCTACAATCAAAACATTAAAATTAATTCAGAGGCGGTAGGAGTTTTGCTAATGAGTAAGCGTTCTTCGGTTGAATCCCCAAATCATCAATCCTCTTCAACCCCAATCAACCCTGCTTTGCAAGCAGTCCTGGGGAGTCTAGATGTAAACCTAGAAGCAGAACTGACCACATACAGAAGGCACAGGCGGCGGGCCGAACAGTGGGTGTCGCCCTCAGTTCGTACCGGCAAGCAAACAGCCACAACCGAGCAACAGCTAGCCCAAAATTTGGCGCCGGAGACTGCGGAAGAAACCCAGCAGCCGCTATCGCTGCCCCTATCCCTTGCCGGCACTCAGGGCGATGCCCCGCTAGCAACTACCAGGGGTGGCACAAAATTATCTAGCAGTGCTTTCGCACCCAACAATTATCTCGAATCAAGCGAAAAACTGATCGAAAGTTTGGACGAGTCAAAAGCTGAGCCTACGGTAGAACGCAGTTTAGCCGCCAGTTTGTTAACTCCCTTGGGACTGAGTTCGATGCTGCTGTTTTTGCTGTCGTGCACAGCTTTGGGCTACGCAGTCATGTACCCGTCAAATTTGGTTAAGATGGCAGGCCTGAACCGTTTCCTCGATCGCAATGCACCCTCTTCAAGCGACAGTCCCGCCTCTACTGCCATCTCAGATACCAGCACCAAGGAACTGCCGAAAGCTCCAAATCTGGTATCCAAGGAATTTGTCGAGCTAGATTTGAGCACTCTCAGCAATGTTAAGCCGACAGTCAGCCCGATTCCTTCCCCCTCACCAAAAGCATCAATTCCGCCAACCCCTCCAGCGCCTCCGGGCCCCAGCGGGGTTGTGCCGATTCCTACAGAAGACGGCAACCCCCCCAGAGGCAGGGAACAAGGACTCAACAATCTGAGTACGGCTTTGCTTCCCACTCCCAGCCGTAGCGCTGCCCAGCCTGTGCCGACACTGCCAACACTGCCTACAACACCATCCCCAGCCCAGCCTGCCGCCACATCCCCGGCGACAGCATCCCCAGCCCAGCCTGCCGCCACATCCCCAGCCCAGCCTGCCGCCACATCCCCGGCGACAGCATCCCCAGCCGCCGCATCCCCGCTGGGAAGGCCTGCACGGGCGGCAGACGGTTTCTATTACGTTGTCACCGATTACACCGACGAAAAATCACTGCAGCAAGCCAGAACCGCAGTTCCCGATGCCTACGTGCGGAACTTCTCAAAGGGTGTCAAGATCCAAATGGGGGCTTTGAACGATGCTGCCTCAGCAGAACGTTTGGTTAAAGAACTCCAAGAAAAAGGGGTGAAGCCACAATACTATCAACCATAAATTAGGCAAAGACAATTAAACTAATGATCGGGGAGTAGGTTGGGCCGAGGCACGAACCCTCGGTTTCGCTTAACCCAACATTTGCTCAGTTTTGATGGGTAATGCTCGCGCCCTACCCATCTTAAAAATAATCATGACGACCTAACTTAGAGGGAATTAAAATTTCAAAATTAAAAATTAAAAAGACGATTGAGGAGTTTTCATTTTTAGTTTTTAATTCTGATTTCTCTGTCTTAATTCTAAAGTTGAAAATCGGGAGACTGGCAAAATGGGATTATTCGATCGCCTATGGCGAGTGATTCGAGCCAATATTAACAGTTTGGTCGGGGCAGCAGAAGACCCAGAAAAAATTCTGGAACAGGCTGTAATGGATATGCAGGAAGATTTAGTGCAGCTCAGACAAGCTGTGGCAGGAGCGATTGCAGCTCAAAAACGCACTGAACGCCAGTGCTCTCAAGCTGAGTCTACAGCAGCAGAATGGCATCAGCGGGCGCAGCTAGCTTTGCAAAAAGGCGAGGAAAATTTGGCGCGGGAAGCTCTGACCCGCAAGAAATCTTATCAAGAAACGGCAACGGCGATGAAAGCCAGTCTCGGGCAACAGAACGCTGTTGTGACTAAACTAAAAGAAAATATGCGGGCGCTCGAAAGTAAAATTTCCGAGGCCAAATCTAAAAAAGATATGTACATTGCCCGAGCTCGATCGGCCGCATCCTCGGAAAGACTTCAAGAAATGATGGGCAATCTCAGTACCGGCAGTGCTTTGAGCGCGTTTGAACGGATGGAAGAGAAAGTCATGCAGCTAGAAGCTCGCTCCGAAGCAATCGCAGAACTCGGAACTAATGATTTAGAAAAGAAGTTTCTCTCTCTCGAAGGTGCCGACGATGTGGATACCGAGTTGGCGACCATGAAAGCACAAATGCTTCCGGGCAACAATACACCCAAATTGCCGTCGAGCGAGCCACCCGCATCCTGAACCCCAGGCAACAGAACAAGAGTCAGCACGAGCAAAAACTTCTCAACAGCCTAGCTAGAGATGGCTCGAAGCCTGTTGGGGAATTCCCGGATCGACGTTAAACTCAATAGATATGTGCATGAATAAGCTTGCCTGCATCACATTACTCGATCGCTTTAAACTGGATTTATCTGTCTGCAAAAATTGCCAAAAACTAAATCGCACTAAAAATCTGACAAGAGTGAATTTCACAACTGCGGGCTAGGGCTATCAAGCCTGCTTTCCGCCTACTTCGTACACCTCACCCAGGAAAAATAGCATTATGGGATTATTTGACCGCATTAGCCGAGTCGTCAAAGCCAATCTTAACGATCTGGTCAATAAAGCTGAAGACCCGGAAAAGATTTTAGAACAGTCTGTTACGGATATGCAGGAAGACTTGGTGCAGTTGCGTCAGGCCGTTGCCAGCGCGATCGCCACTCAAAAGCGCACCCAGACTCAGTACAATCAAGCTGAATCTCAGTCTAACCAGTGGCAGCAGCGCGCTCAGCTAGCCCTGCAAAAAGGAGACGAGACTTTGGCCCGGGAAGCGCTGGTTCGCAAAAAGTCTCACGCTGAAACGGCGGCTACGCTCAAAGCCAGTCTGGATCAGCAATCGGCTCAGGTGGAAAGTCTCAAGCGCAACTTGATCGGTTTGGAGAGCAAAATTTCTGAAGCTAAGACTAAGAAGGATATGCTCAAAGCGAGGATATCCGCTGCTAAAGCTCAGGAACAGCTCAACAATACCATTGGCACCTTGAATACTGGTAGTTCAATGGCAGCTTTCGATCGCATGGAAGAAAAAGTTTTGCAGATTGAAGCTCGCGCGGGAGCTTCGGCAGAATTGGCCGCCGGCGGCAGCAATTTAGAGGAACAGTTCCGCTTGCTCGAAAGCGGCGGTGATGTTGACGACGAGTTGGCTCAGATGAAAGCTCAACTGACCGGGGGTTCTGTGTCTCAAGGTCAATTGCCGGCAGCGGGTAAAACGGCAGCAGCTAGTAGCTCGGAGTCGAGCCCGGTGATTGACGCTGAGTTGGAAGAATTGCGATCGCAGCTCAATAAAATGTAGTAATCTGTATCAAAATTTACCTATTTCTCAAATCGCAGGTTTGATAGAATGCTCCGCCGACCTACAGGGCTAGCTTGGGAGGTCGGAGTTTTTTTTCGTCATTATTTTTGAACACACAAAACATGATTATTGTCAACCATCTTTATATTGACTTAAGGAATTAAGTGTTTAAAAAGTGATAGAGTAATTTTATTCCTTGCAAGACGGCTAGCTTGGGAGGTCGGAGTGTTGTTAGTTATAAACACAAAATAGGACTGCTGTCAACTATCTTTATATTGACTTAATAAATAAACTTTTTCTAAAGTGATATAGTAATTTTATTCCTTGCAATTGCGCCGGCCGCGCCCGAGCGTAAGTGTAAATAACTATCAAATATGGCTAATCTGTCATGCCCGTGCAATTTTCTAGAGGCTTTTGTAAAATCAAGTTTTTCAAGGCATTAGCACTTGGTTTCTCAATTGCAGCTATTTGCCCCGCACTGCTATCAGCTCTAAGTGTTAGCGAGTCGATGGTTGCTACCGACTCAGGGGTGCAAGCGCCAATTTTGCAGGATAATTTACTGTCTCAATTAAAACTAAATAAACAAACAGCAGACGATCACGATCGGCTTCGTGATTTATACTCGGGTTCAGAATTAGATAGAGGCAGTAAAGAGCAAGAAAATAGCATCCCGGAGTTCGATCAATTGACCCAAAGCGAGGCCCCAGAAACTCTCCCTCAATTGCCGAATCGAGGAGAAAACAGACACGAATTTCCAATTCCCAACCCGCGGCTGTCAAATCCGGCTCCCCTCCCGTAACCCGCGCCACCACCGCTCTTGCTTTCAGCCGCACAGCTTTTGCGGTTTGCTATTCCCGCGCCGGCACAGCCTGCAGAATTCCTAAGATTCCGGGTACGATAAAAGTCGCTGGATTTGAAGTAGTTGGCAGTTGACTTACCGCGAGCCGATCGGGCAAAATCCGAGAATAGAAATCGCGATCGGTATCAGTAGCTGCAGGCGAGAAAGCGATACATCTTTGCTGGGCAAAGATTTTCCACTGTCGCCGGCAGCAGATAATCGGGGTAGAACTCGGGTTGCGGCGCTGAGGCTGTTTCAGGATTTTACTCAGAGGGGAGAGAGAGATGTCTTGGCGGCGCGATCGCAGTTCTGTCTGGCAGTGGCAGCAGTTGGCGCTACGGTGAGCAGCAGCAGCCCTGACAGTCGATTTTTGACTTGCCGGGTCAATTGCAGTACGTGCGGTTGTTGGCTCCTGAGACGCTGCTGCGGGTGCATCGGACTCATAAAATTGAGTCAACAGTCAACAGTCAACAGTCAACAGTCATTCCGGTCCAACTGGAATTGATATGAGAGGCTGCAGGTGGTGCGATCGGATGTGAAATTGGCTGGGCCAGAGCTTTTGCCGAGCGAACAATGCGGTATAGGAGACTCAGATATATTGCGGGGTTAGCGTCAGGATGCAATGCTTGCCGATAGCGGGATTTTTGATTCAGGCGAGTTGCGGTATCCGATGCCAGCGCACCCGCGACAACCAAGGAGTTTTGCAGGTGACGCCGTTTGTAGATTTTGGCAATGTTTGGAATCCCAGGCAAAGCGCGGTTTTGGAAGCGAATACTTTGCTGTCAGCGGGATTGCGGCTGCGGTGACTATATGGCGAAAGGTGGAATGCTCGCGGAGGCGGGGGAATTACTTTGATTGATATTAAGTCGAGCAACAGGAGTTTACAAGAGCGCGGGCTGTATTTTTCTGTATAATTCAAACCTTTTTAGGAAAGCAGTCGTGTTGCCCTTGGCGGAACTGAGCAATTCCGCTATATAGTAATAAGTATAATTTGGCACTCCTCTGTAGCTGCCAAGAGTGCATTTTAGTGATAATCTTTAAATTAAACTATGTCTAAGGTGCGGTTGCTGCTTTTAAGTTCTTTTGCTGCCGGTTTTGGGCTTTGCTCAATCATTTTGGCGATGTTTACGATGACTTCTCGGCTGTCGTTTACGTCTTTTTTTACATTTGTTTTAACTTTGGTGTTTTTTGGAATTAATCTGCTTTTTGCTTTGCATTATTATACATCACTTACTAAGCAATTGAGTGCTAAAAATAAAAGGAAAGCGAGAATTTAGCGGTTGTGAAGCACAAGCGGAAAAAGGCATGGAGACTTCTTTCTGGAATGGGAATGGAATCAAGGAAAACGCCTCTGCGTTAGGAAAAATATCTAGCTGTAACCCATAATTATTTAAAGTCTAATTATTTAGGAGGTCTGTCTGGAAACAAAACTAAAATGGTATGAATTTGCTAAGAAGCCGATCGCACTAAAATGACTGTACAGTCGCACCCGCGCGCCACAGCTTCCGGGATGTTCCCCTGAATCACCTGCTTCAGCAGCCCTTCGCGGCTCGCTCCCAGGACGATCGCATCGCACTGATCGTTCTGAGCCAAATCAATTAAAGCATCAGAAACCGATTTAGCGCAAACCGAAGTCGCTATTATCGAACAGCTAACCCTGCGCTTAATAAACTCCGCCGCTTGCTTTAATTCGCCGCGATCGGGTTCTGCAACAGAAGGCTGATGAACCTGACACAATTTAATCTCCGGTACAGCACTCGCAGCCACCAAAGCAGGTAGCAGCCGCAAAGCCGCAGCTTGCTGGTAACTGCCCCGAATAGGCACCAACCAGCGCTGCAAACCCATCAGCGTGTGCAGGCCCAATTCTGGCCCGGGAATGTCTGAATTCGGCGGGGAAAGTTCAGTCTCAGGAGTGGCTGATGAATCTGAGGAGAGCGCCAATGTGGGATTATCTGCACCATCAACTCCTTCGGTATTGAATTCCCATTCTATAGACGTATATTTCCGCCCGCTAAAAGCGACGGGAAACTCATTTTTCTTACGTGTGGCTAATAGTTTTTCGCTCCATTTCACCAAAATTACCTCGCAGCCTGCTTGCCGAATTACGGTATCGACCACATCGCCAAAAATGCGTCCTTTTGTGGAAAATTCGCCTTGCCAGCCCATCAAAATTAAATCGATATGGCCCTCCTTAATTGTCTCCAAAATCGCGTTAGGCACGTCATGAGCTACCCGTATTTGGGTGTGTACGGGCAAGTTCCAATTGCGAACAATTCGCTCGGCTTGTTGCAGCAGACGGCGGCTTTTGGTTGTCCGCACAGCGGTTTCAGAAGGGGAACTGTTGCGCGGTACTAAGATGATTTGCAGGCATTCTAATTCGTAATTGCGATCGCGCGCAATCGCCGCGGCCAGCCGCAGCAAAGCGGGCGCTGTTTGAGGGTTGGAAAGGGGCACTAATAATCGGCCGTTTCCGACTTGCGGAGCCCTGGTTTGATAGACAATACAAGAAGGTTCTGGATGCGGGCCCTGGGTTGTTTCTCCGCTGAGGCGATCGGATTCAACTCGGATAATGTCGCTGCGGGTAATAATTCCCACCAAACGGCGGCCTTCTATGACTGGCAAACGGCTGATATTGTAGTTGTTGAGCCTGTACAATACCTCGCTTAAAGTATCCTTTGCTTTGACTGCGATCGGCTGTACAGTCATAAATTCTTTGAGCAGCGAGTTGCCGGGTAAATTGCGCTCGCTGGCATTTGCCAAATCGGTTTGACTGACAATTCCGACTAATTTGCCATCTTCAACGACTGGAAATCCTCGGTGGTGCGATCGCGAAAAAGCTTGCATCACTTCATCGAGAGTCAGCAGACTCGAGAGAGTTTCAACTCGACGCTGCATCACGTCATCTGCGTGCAAGTCGCTCAAAGTATTGCTCGCAGCTTTTGCCTTTGTCAGTTGAATGCCGTTAAACTCCAAAAGGCGAGTATACAGCGAGCCGCTCTCTACCTTTTCTGCCATTAAATAAGCAACTACAGAACAGATCATCAAAGGCAGCACTAATTTGAAATCCGCCGTAATTTCAAACACAATTACTACCGAAGTAATCGGAGCTCTAGTAACCGCGCAAAAAAACGCTCCCATTCCCGCCAAAGCGTAAGTTACCGGCGAACCAACGCCCAGGAAATCTGCCTGCACAATGCCCACCATGTGACCGAGTGCAGAACCCATAACTAGGGAAGGAGAGAACAATCCTCCCGGAGCGCCAGAAGCAGCGGAAATAATTGTTAGAAAAAAGTGAGCTATAAAAGCAATTAAACTCGTTATGCCACTTGCTTCCCCGGTCAGCAGAAACTCCCGCAAACCCGTATTGTTGCGGAAAGTTTCTGGGAGAAAAGCTATTACTGAACCGCAGATTATGCCAGCTAGAGCAACTCGCGCGGGCAAAGCTAATTTGAGAGAGCGCCTGTTAAATTGCAAGCTAGCAATAATCCCTTTCGTGAACAAAGCTCCCAGCAATCCTGCTAAAATTCCTAGCAGTATGTAGAAGGGAATTTCCTGAGCTTCAAAACTGCTTCGGTACTCACGAAGGTTCAAATTTAAACTATCGCCGCCCAAAAGCTGCGAGACAACTGCACCGATAAATGAAGCGATAATTGCAGTCCCTAAAGTCAATCCCGAAACATCGTGCAGCAGTTCTTCAACTACAAATAAAACTCCTGCAATGGGAGTATTGAAACCAGCAGCCAATCCCGCAGCAGCACCGCAAGCAATCAATTGTCGGCGGTAGTCTGGGGAAGTTGGCATCAAGTGACCGATCCAGCCAGCCAAAGATGCTCCTATTTGCACAGTTGGGCCTTGCCTGCCTAAAGTTAAACCGGAACCAACTGCTAAAATAGTCGTCAGAAGTTTGGCTACAGCTACTCGCAAATCTAAGGCAAGATTCACTCCGCCGAGAGCAGCTTTGACGTGAGGAATGCCACTGCCTGCAGTTTCGGGAGCAAAACGCTCAACCAAGAAACCTGTCAGCAACCCGCCGCATAAACCGACGCTGGGCAGTAATATCCAAGCTGGGATTAATGTCGAGGTAGCAACTCGCCAACTGCCGAGCCATCCGACTCCCGACTTTAGCAAAACACCAGCCAGTCCTGCCACCAAGCCGATCAGACAAGCTTCAAAAATGGCTAGGCGTTTCGGCCGTAAAAAAAGTTGAGATTTGATGACCCTGGAAGGTTCCCTAAATTGTTTAGGGATAGTTATGTACGGCATAAATAGCGTAGATGACCTGAGAATTGTCTGCTCGATCGCACTTTAGCGAAAAATCCTTCGACTTAGCAAAATATAACTAATTTTTAACCGGAGGTTCACGCAGAGTAACGTAGATGAACTTTACTAATCTGCGTTAGTCTGGGATTATTTACCTGATCACCTCTACCAATGTTTTTTTTTAATCCGGCACTTCCAAGTCGGGCTGGCCGGTGGCCGGCAGTGTCGCCCCAAATCCTGTTTTGTCGTGTCTGCGGTTTACCCAAACCGTTGAGATTCCCATGGATGCGGCGGGTATAATGTCGTGATATACACTCTGATCAACGTGCAGCAGTTTTTCGCAAGGAATTCCCATTGTTTCTAGGGCTATTTCAAAGTTGCGAGTTGACGGTTTGTACGATCGCACTTGTTCCGCAGCAATCAACCAGTCGAATTCGACTTTTAAATATTTGGCTGTAACAGCAAACAAACCATCGTCAATAGTGGAAATTACTGCTAGTTTGTATTTATGCTTTATTGCTTCCCAGGCTGCAACTGTATCTGAAAATGGTTGCCAATTTTTGATGGAATCAACCACAGAGTTTATTTCTGTGCCTGCGGCTGTTTCTGTGGGTTAAAAATTAAATAAATTTTTGACCATTTTTTTTGACTATTTCTTGCACTATCTCCTGCTATTTTATATAATGATTATTCGGGTTTTATAGGTCGGATTCAAGGTCAGTAAAAAGCTCTAAAATTCCGTCATCGCTGAAATGAATTTCCCTATTGAACAGCAAGTTTTTCAACGCGGGTAATATCTCCTTTTCCCAAACTATAAAAGTGCCGTAGCCGTCAAAACTCACTATTTAAAATTGATTAAATTATAGCATGGTTCGCTACGAATTTAGGGTTGATATTCCGCAAAAATTTCAATTTTTCCCACAATATTTTGATTAAATTGAGCCAATTGTTCTGCAGGAATCCAATATTCTTGGTGAATCGAACTGCCCACATTTTGAACTGGATATTTTTTTAATAATTCTGCCGCCACCCGAAAGCGCGTGACATAGCCGAAATATCCCGATGCTGCATCTCTTGTATTCCAATCTCGCGCTATTTGTATGGCATAGGCTTTGTGAACTACGGGATAAAAAGTAGGCTGAAAGGATAAGCGTGGCGGAAATGCCAGAAAATCGCTTTCTTTAATTAGTTCCATTTCTTTTTTGCCTACGGCTCGGAACAGCGTTACTGTTTCTTGATCTGAGATATTGATATTTTTAAACCAAGCTTTCCAACCATCCCAATTGTGAACTATTTTCGCCAATTCAGCGTAACCGGCGGCGCCGGGATGGGAGCCATCGTTTTCGGTAAGTTCTTTGTGCCAAATTTCCGATTTTTGCAGCGGGGTACAAACATCTAGATAAAGCACGTTTAACTCGCTGCAAACTTGAGAAAACTGTTCGGATAAGTGGGCAATCCGCCTTGTATGATCGGCATCGATAACTGGCGGGGGTCCTACCATTAATACTGGAAATATTTCTTTGGCTGACGTGAGAATAGAGCGAGCATTTTCAATTGATTTTGCAACTTCTATGCGATTTTTTTCGTTTTCTAGGTGAGTGTCGTTGACGCCAAAGGAAAATACTATTCTGCCGTCGCCATAGTGAGGTAAGCGGCGAGAAACTTCGTTGAACCAACGAGTTTCTATATCGGCACTGGTTTCTCCCCTTATTCCTAAATTGTAGTAGGTAATATCGTGTCCTTGTCCGCAAGCGGCCGCGCAAATCCGTCCTGTCCAACCGAGACATTTTGGATCGCAAGTACCGTTTACAAAAGAATCACCGATAAAACAAATACGCATATTATGTGTGGGAATTGGGAATAGTTGACTGTTGACTGTTGACTGTTGACTGTTGACTGTTGACTGTTGACTGATGACTGTTGACTGATGACTGATGACTGTTGACTGTTGATTGTTGACTGGTGATTGATGACTACTAACAACTAATAACTGACAACTGACTACTAACAACTAACAACTGCCAACTGCCAACTGCCAACTGACTTTAGTTTTTGCCGATGACGGACAATCCTTCTACAATTACAGATGGTGTGTGGCAAGAACCGTTCCACTCGGAGTCTCCTCCCAATTCTACCAATTGTTTGAGGACGCTGTAGACGTTGCCAGCTACCATTGTGTCTTTGATTCTGCCGACTATTTCACCTTTTTTGACTCGGTAGCCGAGATCGACGTTAATCGAAAAATCGCCGGAAATTCCGGCACTGCCGCCAAGCATTTGATCGACTACAATTCCGTCGTCTAATTTAGCGATTAAATCGATTAGCGAAAGCGAACCTGGTTTAATCAAAACATTGAACAAACTCGGCGTCGGATAGCTGCCTAAACCTGGGCGAAATCCGTTGCCGGTGGTGCCACTGCCCAAGGCTCGACCGGTGGTGCGATCGGTATAAAATAGCTGCAACACTCCGCTGTTGATAAAGACGATCGCCCGAGTGGGAGTACCTTCGTCGTCAAACGGACAGCTATAGGGCCCGATATCCGGCTGCTGCGAGAGGGTGACAAGCGGCGATGTCACTTGTTGGCCTAATCGATCGTTCCAAGGCGAAGCGCCTTCGAGTACCTGTTTGCCGTTCAACGCGGCACACACAGTCCCCCACAGTAAATCGGCTGCTTTGGCTGTAAATAGCACCGGCACGCGGCCTGTGGCGGGGGCTACATTGTCTTTCGCCCATTCTAAACGCTGCAAAACCCGCTTGGCGCTGGTGTTTAAGTCGAGAGTACCGCGTTCGGTTTCGCCTTCCCAAATGTTGAGGAAATCTTCGCCCCGCACTAATTCTGCTGATAAGTAACCGCTGAGGGTGGTGTCGGTGTGACTCGAATCCAAGCCTTTGGTGTTCACCAAGCGGGTGCTCTCGATTTCGCAGTCGAGTTCGGCGGTGCAGAGGCTTTCGGGATAGGCTTCGCGGACGATCGCGATCGCTTCTTTGCCCCAGTTTACTAGCTGTTCGGCCGACACTGACACTCCGAGATCGGGATAAACAACTTTCTCACCGGTGCCGAGTTCGATGGTTTCCGGTTCGTTAAGTTGCGAAAGCGCGATCGCCCTGTCCACCAAAATTTGTAGTTCCACAGGCCCGTAGGCCACCGCCAAACCCGGCCGCCCATCCCGCCACAGCCGCAATGCAATGCCTTCTGCTTGGGCGGTTTCTAGCTGTTTGAGGCGGTTTGCTTCAAAAAAGACCGGCCGTGAGAGCGATTGCGATTCCAATACCTCAGCAGCTTCTGCACCTGCTTTGGTGGCTAGTTCTAACAGTTGTTCTGCTGATTGCTGATTGGTCATTGTTCTCGGTGGTTGGTAATGGGCGATGGTAATACCATTTTCGATTTTCGATTTTCGATTTTCGATTTTCGATTAAAGAATTGGCAAGGACTTACTGGATATGGGTTTGGAGTACGAGCCTACATTTAGATTCTTTGGGGAAACTGGTAGAATGCGCGATCGCAATATTGTACGCATTTGTGATTGTTTGCATCTTGCCAACCGCTTAGCGTCGATTTTAGCTTTTAGATTTTAGGTTTTAGATTTACTCAACAGGTGAATCTGAGAACTTGAACTAGAATCTAAAATCTTGATATCTCCACGACAGGAGTACGTGGGAAGGTATCTGTTTTTGGCTGCGGTTAGAAACCGACTTTTTTGCTGCGGTTCAGATCTCAAAGCCGAGATTTTTCCTGAAAAAACCCGGTTGCTTAAATCTGATTGGGAATGCTGCCCGATATCAGTTATTGCCAAGCGATCTACTAAATAGTTAGTTCGTGCAGCAGCCAAAATCCTGCAAAAGATTCCGATTCGGGATTCGACTGAATTGCTAAGAAATGTACTTTTTTTGCTTGCTTTTTAGCGGCTTCAAATCCTTTCGCTTCTCTCTCAGTTGCTGCGTCTCTGAGATTAGCTAAAATCCAGCGATCGTTAGCTCCCGTATCTAATACCAGCCTAGCGGGTGGGCCGCTCTCAAATTTCAGAAAAGCCAACTCCAAACCCGACATCCAACCTGCCAAGGCTGCTGCTCTCGACGAGTAGATAATTAGTCCCGGAATTTGCGTTTCTGGGGCGAGGCGTGTCATCGGTAGTCCGAAAGCTTCGCCAAATCCGATATCCCACTCGGACATTTCGTCAAAAGCTGCGATCGGCAAACTCACAAACGCCCATTTTTCGCCGATTAAAGCATCCGGCAGCGCAACTGGCGTTTCGGGTATAAATTGAACACTTGGGTTCACAACCGGTTGATAGCCCGGTTCTGCGGGATAAACGTCTTGCATCCGTTCTTCCAGCCACAGGCTGAGGGCGAGGGTGCGGCGGCTGCAGGCTGCGGGAATGTCCAAATCCTCGCAGGCTTTGGTAATCATGTTCGCCATTTGGCGGCGGAAAAAGCGGATTTTTTCGGGTCGTTTCGGTGCTGCGGCGATCGCCTCTTTAATTGCACCCGCCAGCCACAGGGAATTCACGGTAGAACTGGAGCAGAATTGCGAGTAGCGAAACAGAGACTCGGCCTTGTCGCCTACATTCAGCGGGCTTTCGCAGATCAACACTTCCCATTTTTTTTTCTCTCGCTCGTCTATGATTGGACGGCTGTAAAAGTCGAGTTCCCAAATAGTAGCCATGCCGCGCTGTTAAAAATTAATCCTTTCTCATGTTACCGGACAGCGGGCAAGTTTCTGATTCTGACAATATAAGGCTGATTTTCAATCGCGGGCGATCGCACTTTCCCAAAGATTGCCACTTTCCCTTGCAGCTTCCAGTGTAATTTTTGGCAGCAGTGCAGAACCGGAAGCATTAGCAACTCCTCGGAGAACCGTCGCGGAGCAATCTCAACACGCGATCGTTTGTTAAACTTGTGCAAGCCAGGGAAAACAAACAGTATAGCTTGATTCCATGAGACAAATCATTCTCGAAAAGATTGTTTCTACCTTACAACCTTTAGATTTTGTTCTCGCTTTGTGGCAAGGAGGTTCAGCAGCCCACGGATACACCGACGAGTGGTCAGACCTCGATATTGCGGTTGTGGTTGAAGATAACTGCGTGGAAGAAACATTTGAGATTGTTGAAAAAGCCCTCGCAGAAATTTCCGAAATCGAACTCAAATATCGAGTTCCCGAACCCGCTTGGCACGGTCAATCGCAGTGCTTCTGGCGGCTGAAAGAAACCCCGCCTTTTTTGCTAATTGATTTTGCGGTTTTCCGGCGCAGCAGCCGCAACGATTTTCTGGAAATAGAGAGACACGGACAAGTCCCGATCGCCTTTGACAAAGTTAATCTAATTGTACCGCCTCCTTTGGATAGAAGCAAACATTTATCTACAATGCAGTTGAGATTCAACGACCTTAAAATCCGTTTCACTTTGCTGCAACCTCTGGTAAAAAAAGAGATTTATCGCGGACATTTAGTAGATGCGATCGGCAACTATCACAATTGGACGCTTCTACCCTTAGTCGAACTGTTGGGCATGATTTACCGTCCCCACAGATACGACTTTGAACTAAAATATTTCACCAGAGATTTTCCGCTCCAAATAGTCGATCGCGTCGCACCGCTTTTCTGCATTGCCAACCTTGAAGATTTGGCAGCAAAACAGGAAATAGCTGAGGTTTTTTTTGCAGAAACTTTACCGCTTGCACAAGCTAATTTTTCCTCTGACAATGCCCTAACAGTAGCGCAATAGGCTCAATATTTCGTACCGAAAGCGATTAATATAGTAGCATCTACCTTAAAGATTAACATCCCATGACAAAACTCAGCGTCAACATCAACAGAATTGCCCTCCTCAGAAACTCTCGAAACATCGGTATCCCCAGCGTTACGGAAGCCGCAAAAACAGTAATTGCTGCCGGAGCTCATGGCGTTACAGTCCATCCCCGCCCCGACGAAAGACATATCAAAGCTGCCGATATTTATGAATTAGCTAAAATGCTAACCGTTGAGTTCAACATCGAAGGAAATCCGTTTCAGCCGCCATTTATGGATATAGTTTGCGACGTAAAACCGGCTCAGTGTACCTTGGTGCCGGACGCTCCCGACGTGCTAACATCCGATAGCGGTTGGAATATTCCCGAAAATCGCGATCGGCTGTTACCAATCATTCAAAAATTAAAAGACAACGGCATCAGAGTCAGCTTGTTTATGGACGCAGATGCTGCTCTCATGCCGCTAGCAAAAGAAGTTGGAGCAGACAGAGTAGAATTGTACACGGAACCCTACGCAACTGCTTTTCGCGAAGGTAGAGTAGAATCTGTTTTTCAACAATATGTCTTAGCAGCTAAAGCCGCTCAATCAGCAGGTTTAGGGGTGAATGCCGGACATGATTTAAATTTGCAAAACTTAGCTAAATTTTGCTCTATTCCTGATATACTCGAAGTATCAATTGGTCATGCTTTAATTGCGGAAGCGCTAGAAATGGGCTTGTCCAACACAGTACAAGCTTACCTAAAAATTCTGGCAGGTTCGTAGTACAAATTAACCTCGGGTGGCAGGGCGGATTTGGCAGTAATAAACTCGTTTTTATCAAATATAAAAACTAAATCCGCCCTGCCAACATACAGTATCAAAACTTACGCAAAAAATGGTTTGACACGCTACAAATATGGTAAGGTGGGGTTCGCAGCGACCTATATAATTAGGCGCTCGTCAAAAATGAAGTAACACTAGGGGCTGTCACCCCGTGGTGGTGCTAGCCGTTTTCTAGTAGCAAGGCAGAGCCAGAATGCCAGACACCGCGTTTTTTGGGTGTGGGCATTTCTTGAGCAAGAACCTCGGAAAAAGCTTTAATTTTCCTAGACCAAATTACTAATATTCTGTGATGATATTATCCGTAAGGAGTATCATTAAAATGTCCCGACAAACTGAGGCTACTACTTAGCTCCCGCACTGCCAATTTGCTACCAGCAGGTTTTGTGCAAGTACGGGATATTTACGTGTATCCTATCTCCTCCTGTAGCCTCTGTGCGATCGCCCGATTTAATCCGGTGAAAACAGGCAAACACAAGTAACCATATACAATTCCTTACCCCCCTCGGAAGTGCGACATGAAAAAACTAATTTTACTGACTGGAATGCTACTCATGATGACGGCAAAATCAGTATTTGCCAGCCCAGTAGCCCCCAAAATTGCACCGAGCGAGCTGATGGCTGCCTCGGAAATTACAGAAACCCTTAACAAACCCGTTACCTCTGAATCAGTTCCCAACCTCGAACCGATCAAGCGAATGTCAACCTCGGAAATCCGAGAAACCATCAACCAACCCACCACCTACATTTTTGAAGGCGTCAAAGGGCGAGAACTCACTCTCTCCCTGTGGGCGGGACAACTCACAGCCCAACTGTACAGTCCCAATGGTGAAAATATGGGGGTTATTGAAAAAGCAGACAATCAGTGGATGGGCCAGTTGCCAGAGTCCGGCATCTATCGCGTGCGAGTTACCCCGAAAGGTGAAACCACCAGCTTCGTACTCGGACGCGACTTTAACGCTAAGTGGACTTATAGGCCCGATCGCGCAATTCCCATAGCATTCAAGGAAAAACAAGCCACCATCAAACTCAAAATGTCCGGCTACCAAATCCAGCCAATTACGCTTCAAGGCAAGCAGGGACAGACAATTAGGGTGACAGCTAGCAACAAAAATCTAGATCTGGCGATCGAATCTCCGACGGGACAACTCCTGGATCAAGGCGAAGGTCAAACTTTTGCTCAACTCCCCGACTCCGGTATCTATCGGGTAATCGTAGTTGCCAAGAGGCCGGTCAAGTCTTCAATCCGAGTTTCTGTGCAATAGCAAAGATTGCACAAATACTGTCGGGCGATCGAATTTGCGTCGCCAAAAAAAAACAGCTCGCCCAATTGGCGAGCTGTTTTTTGCGTAAAATCAACCTTGGATCAGCGCTTCAAAACGTTCTTGTTTCCAAATGCAGCTTAAATCCGAGTCAGCTAAAGCTAGCTCTCGGTATAAATTAGGGATAAACTCAACAGCTCGCTGCAAATTGTCAAGGGCCAAATCAGCAAATCCCAATAGCGCATAACAGCAAGCTTTATTGTAAAAAGCGTTAGCAAAATCAGGATTTATTTCTAAGACTGTTTCGTAGCAAGCAATCGCCTCAGAGTAGCAGCCTTTTCGTGCCAATTCCACACCCCGGTTGTACCAAATTAAATAATCTTCAAAGGGACGCTCAGATGTGGGAGTAAACTTGCCATTTCTCTGGTTTAAACCTACTAATTTCTCCAAAGCAACTCTCCGTTCGCCCACAGCTTCGGCTCTGCCCGGTTGTAGAGCGATCGATCGGCTAAAACTAGCCACTGCTTGTTTGTAAAGTCCCATAGAGTTCGCAGCTATACCGCGATTGTACCAAGCCTTCGCGTCGTCAGGCTTAAACTCGATCGCCCGGTCAAAACTGTTAAGCGCCTGATAGTAAAGCTTGAGTTCCAACAGGGCATTACCTCGGTTGTACCACGCCCAAGCAGCCTCCGGGTACAAATTTAAACAGCGATCAAAACTCAGAACCGCCTTCTCGTAAAGCCCCATATCGATCAGCGTCAGTCCCCGGTTGTGCCAAATACTCGCCGCGCACGGACTGAACTCCAGAGCCCGGTCAAAACTGTTGAGAGCCTCCAACCAGCGGCCCAACTTTCCTAAAGCAATAGCCCGGTTGTGCCAGCCAAAGCTCGCATTCGGCTCCACCGCCAAGGCTTCATCAAAACTCTTCAGCGCCTCTAAGTGCCGTTCTAATTTCCCCAGAGCCATACCTCGGCCGAACCAAGCCTTATAATGATCTGATTGCAACTTCAAAGCTCTGTTAAAGTTCGCCAGAGCACCATGATCATCGTTAGCTTCGAGGTGGCGCGAACCCAGATGGTAATACCAAGCCGCTTCCAAGTTTTGAATTAAGTTCATAATATTTCGTATCTATCTTAAGGATGATTCTAGCTGAAATCCTACTGGGAGTAAAACTGTAATTCCACTAAAAATCGGAAACTTTTGATACAGGGCGATCGCCCGTACACACTACCCGTAACAACCTCAACAATTTGCGGTCGAACCTAACTATTTTCCTCTGGTAAAAAGCTCTTTCATCTAACCGCACTCATCGTTTTTTAGAGCTGCTGCGAATCTTAACTCTGCGTGAATCGCGCAACTCTTACCACCGCATCCCGAATTAGGTTTGCAGTTACACAAAGAGTCCTAGGGCGCCCCAAGTCTAACTGCAAATCTCACAGTGCTAATAGCTTCTACTTCTGGTTGCCCAATTCAAGCAACCACAACCGCTGTTTTAGCATTCTCACTCAATAGCAACTGGCCTGTTGCATCAATACTAAAATCTTTCCCCAGCAGAAAACCCTGGCCCATCAACCGCTGGCAAACAACCAGCGCAGTAATCCGGCGAATTTCTTCCATCACGTCAGCAGGAATCAAATAACTCAAACTCCAGATCACGGACTCGCAGTCATACCAAATCAAACGCTCAATACTGACAATCATCAAAGCAGCTACACTGTCAACTGACAGCCGCCCTCTGAGATCCGCAATCAAATCCTTACCAATTAAGCTATTGCGAGTCATCATCGCTCTAGCCATCTTCCCAATTTCTTGTTCGAGTTCTAAATGATTCATGCTTGGCACTGGCTTTTATGTTTTTAAAGCACTACTAAAAGTAAAAACAGTAGCCGCTACCAGGCTCTGCCCTAGCGTAGCTGACGCAGGCTCTACCGTAACTCCTTTTAACAAAGTATACCTAAAGAAAGATCAAAAATGTATCTAAAGGCAGATACCAAAATATTATTTTTTGAAACAAATTGGTAAACCAATTCCCACAAGAATTTTTACGAGCCAAGTGAGTATTTATACTTGCTAGAACCGGGCGTAAAGTCAATCGATTTTAGATTTTAGATTTTAGATTTTAGATTGAAGAATTGGAGAAAGCGACCTCACGGATGAATCCGGGAGGTTGTACCCGGGCGCTTTCGACCGAAGATTGGTAAATTCGCTACATAATAAGGAAGTAGTTACTTCGGAGAAAAAACAGCAATGGCTGCAAACCAGGCAGACATCGATATTGCCCCCTTGATCGACTACGGCCTGATCGACCCCACCGCCACGCCAGAGCAAGTAGAATACTGTTGCCAACAAGCAGAGAGATTTGGCTTTGTCACAGTTTGCGTGTATCCCGCCTACGTCCGACAAGCAGTTGAGCTGCTGCACGGCAAACGTCCAAAAGTCTGTACAGTTATAGGTTTTCCCACCGGTGCTTCGACTTCAACGGTGAAAGTTTACGAAGCTCTAGAAGCAGCAGATAATGGAGCCGTAGAGTTAGATGTCTCCGTTAACTTAGGATTGTTGAAAGCTGGAAGAATCGACGAATTCCACCGGGAATTAGCCCAAATTTGCGAAGAAACTAATCTCACCATTAAAGCAATTATCGAAAGTTCGCTCCTTTCCGATGCCGAAAAACAATTAGCGGCTGAGATTTGCATGGAAGCCGGCGCCGCCTACATCAAAACCAACACTGGCTTTTTTGGCCCGGCGAAAGTTGACGATGTGCGACTGCTGAAAGAAGTTACGAAGGGACGGATTGGGATTAAAGCGGCCGGCGGAATTCGTACTCACGAACAAGCTTTAGATTTGGTGGTAGCTGGGGCAACTCGTTTGGGGACTTCTCGTGGCCCAGAATTAATCCGCCAGCGCGATAATTTAGATAAAAGTCATTAGTGATTAGTGATTAGTCATTAATTATTAATTATTAGCAATGGCTAATTGGGAATTGGTGCGCCCTTACGCACCATACAACTAAAACTTCTGCGTCCTGGACGGTTTTTGCTACTGTCTAATAACAATACTTCGGACAGTTTTTGATTGCCAACTGTAGAATGACTGTTCCAGGTCGATCGACCAACGATGACAATGAAACTGTCGGAAGTAATGTAGTAAATCTAAACTCTAAAATCTAAAATCGAGTGACTCGAACTTACAAAGCAACTGGAATCAATCTTAAGAGTGCGCCCATGGGCGAATCCGATCGAGTGCTGACAATTTTGACGCGGGAATTCGGCTTAATTCGAGCCGTAGCACCGGGTGTTCGCAAACAACGATCGACCATTGGCGGTAGAAGCGAATTATTTGTCGTTAACGAATTGCTAATTGCCAAAGGCCGATCGCTCGACAAAATTACCCAAGCCGACACGGTACAATCCCATCCGGGTTTGAGCCGCAACCTCGGGAAACTCTCCGCCGCGCAATATCTGGCCGAATTGGCGATCGCCAGCGCCCTTTCCGATGAGCCCCAAGAAGAACTCTTTTGGTTGCTGGGCGAACATTTGAGCCGTTTGGAGCGTTTGTCCGATCGCACAGAAATCCAATCCGCCGCCGTGCTTGTCGCCCACCTCAGCCACGGCATTTTTCACCTGCTAGCCTTAGCAGGCCTCGCGCCCCAAGTCCAAGTTTGCTGCGCCACCAGAGGGCCGCTCATCCCAAATTTCACCGATCCGAACTGGCAAACCGGGTTTAGTATACCCTCTGGGGGAACCTTCAGCTTGCCCGAGCTAGCTAACCTAGAGGCAGAACTCTCTTCAGAAATCGGTAGCTTGTACAAATCCGCCTCCCGTTCCCGGCAAACGAATGGAAGCAAGCACTTGACAAATTTTGAGATCAATGCTAAGGAATTAGCAGCGCTGCAACAGTTGGCTAGTCCAGAACTAGGAGAGGGGATTGCCGATAGAACAACTTGGGTATCAGTAGAAAATATTTTGCGACAATATGCCCAGTATCATTTAGGTTGCACGATTAGATCGGGAAGCTCGATCGACACCTACCTAGAGAGTTTTGAGTTTTAAATTTTGAGTGTTGACTTAAATAGGTGAACGGGCGATCGTACATCGCACCCCCAACCTGCCGGATACCCGAACCAGCCGACCATTTCAGGTAAATTCTCAAGGTTGTTGCGACATCAGATAATAGATAGAGATAAAGTTACGAGATTATTAATAAACTTAGGGGTTAACACCTCAATTTCAAATTCCCATCCCCCCAACCTCCACCATCCCAGGCCATCCACCCCAAATCCTATGATGCGACTGTCCGATTCTGATTTGAGAATATCTGTGTTAGCTGTGACCCACCACAAGATGGAAGAACGAGAAAATTTTCCAGATTTTGACTCTTATCCCGTCTCCGCCGATCGACAATGGAGCAACGTCCCAGACCCAGAAATGGATAAATACCCCACAACTCCCAAAACAGAGTCAACCAACGGCAATAGCCCACAACCCGAAGCAATCCCCCTGGTTCCCACACCAGAGCCAGCAGCAGAAGTCTCGGAAGCAGTAGCCGAAACTCCCGAAAAAGAAACGGGATTTCTGCCAGTGCTTAAAAACCCAAATTTTCTAGCATTGTGGAGTGGGCAAGTTTTTTCCCAACTAGCAGATAAAGTTTATCTCGTACTGACGATCGCCCTCGTGGCCAGCCGCTTTCAAGCGCCAGATCAAACCATCAGCAGGTGGGTATCGGCAATCATGATCGCCTTTACCATTCCCGCAGTGCTGTTCGGGGCTGCCGCAGGCGTGTATGTCGATCGGTGGTCGAAAAAAGCAGTGCTCGTAGCCACAAACCTCCTGCGGGGAGGCTTTGTTTTAACATTGCCCGTGCTGCTGTGGCTCTCTGACGGGTGGGAACTCGGTCAACTGCCGCTCGGATTCTGCTTGCTGCTGCTAGTGACATTCCTCGTTTCGACTCTAACTCAATTTTTCGCCCCAGCAGAACAGTCAGTGATTCCCCTAATTGTGGAACGCCGCCACCTGCTATCAGCAAACTCGCTCTACACCACAACCATGATGGGTTCGGTGATTATTGGCTTTGCAGTCGGAGAACCCTTACTAGCTTTAGCCGACACCCTATTTTCCAACCTCGGCGGCGGACTCGGCATCGGCAAAGAATTAGTAGTAGGCGGAAGTTACGCCTTCGCCGGAGTGCTGTTGCTGTCGATGAAAACAGGCGAAAAAAACGAAGTCGAACACGAACCGCCGCACCCCTTAGCAGATTTGCGAGATGGCCTGCGTTACATCAACGATCAACCGAAAGTCCGCAATGCTTTAATTCAACTAATTATTCTATTTTCCATTTTTGCAGCCTTAGCAGTTCTAGCAGTTCGGCTGGCAGAAATCCTCCCCGGTATGAAAGCATCACAATTTGGCTTTTTGCTGGCGGCGGTGGGGGTTGGCATGGCTGCTGGGGCAGCGACAGTCGGCTATCTAGGCCATAAATTTTCTCACTCCCAACTGAGTTTAATCGGATCGATCGGCATGGCACTTGCTTTGATGGGCCTTTCTGCATTTACACACCATTTGTGGCTCTCGGTGCTGTTCATTACTCTGTTGGGTTTATTTGCCTCATTGGTGGGAGTGCCGATGCAGACTACAATTCAAGCAGAAACTCCAGAAGAAATGCGGGGAAAAGTCTTCGGGCTGCAAAACAATGCCACTAATATCGCTTTGAGTTTACCGTTGGCTTTGGCCGGGGTAGCAGAAACTTTTCTGGGTTTGCCGACAGTATTTTTGGCTTTAGCAGGATTAGCGATCGCTGGGGGTGTCTTAACCTGGTATATTTCCCGTAGCACTAATAGCAAAGTCGATCGAATCTAAATAAATAACAAACTCTGATTTACTGGAATGCACATCGCTTGGCTAGGAAAAAAATCACCTTTTTGCGGTAACGTCACTTACTCCAGGGAAGTCACCAACGCACTATTAGACCGGGGATACCAGGTTAGTTTCCTGCACTTCGCCCAAGAAGCGGGCCCACTGGACAGGAACAATACGGCGTGGAACATGGCAAATGGTTCATGGGGAAAGGGAATTGCTCAAACCTCATATACCAATTCGCTTTCGTCCGCTAGTTGCAACGAAGTCTCTTTACCGTGTCACTACAAATCGCAAATTTATACGATTCCCACTCTCAAGTCCCGCACAGTGCTGATGAAATCTCTGCGGCGGCTGAAACCCGATGTGGTTCACGCTTCCCTGACGCTTTCACCTCTAGACTTTCTGCTGCCGGAAATTTGTCAAGAATTGAATTTGCCTCTAGTGGCGACTTTTCACCCGCCGTTCGATCGCAAATTGCGAAATTTGACATCGGGAACGCAACACCTGATGTATCAACTGTACGCTCCGTTTTTGGCGAACTACGACTCGACGATCGTTTTTTCTCAGATTCAGCGGGATATATTGGTGAAGTTAGGAGTGCCACAGGAACGGGTGGCTGTAATTCCCAACGGCGTGGATGCTGTTAAATATTCTCCAGGGCCTTCGGGGTTGAAGTCGGAATTAAAGGCCGATCGAATTTTTGTTTACCAAGGCCGCATTGCCCAGGAGAAAAATGTAGAAGCCCTGCTCAAGGCCTGGAAACACTGTAATTTTGGCCCTAGAAACGTATTGGCGATCGTAGGCGACGGGCCCCTAGCCGCCTCGCTGCAACTGTTTTACGGCGAAGAGGATGGCATTGTGTGGCTCGGATTTGTCGCCGAGGAGGAACGCCGGATCGAAATTCTGCGGGGTGCAGACGTATTTATTTTGCCTTCTTTGGTGGAGGGACTGTCGCTGTCGCTGCTAGAAGCGATGGCCTGCGGTTTAGCTTGTTTGGCAACCGATGCCGGTGCTGACGGCGAGGCCTTGGAGGAAGGCGCGGGGATAGTTTTGAACACTCAGCGGGTACGGAGTCAGTTGCAAACCTTGCTGCCGCTGTTTTGCGACCATCCTGAGTTGGGAATGCTGCTTGGTCAAAAAGCACGCCAACGAGCGATGGAGCGATACACTCTCAGTCAGAATATTACTGAGTTGGAAAAGCTGTATGCAGAGGTTTTGCAAAAGCAGCGCGTACTAATTCGCGGTTTAGCATAATTCAGCAGGAAGAAGGAACTCCGAACCCGTTGAAATTAATCCGTGTATCCGTGTCAAAATCCGTGTCGTGCTTTCCTTCTTCCTTTGCAAATGACTTACAAAAATCCCGCTCCTACAGTTGATATTATCATCGAATTAGCCGATCGCCCCCATCGGCCGATCATACTCATCGAACGCCGCAATATTCCCTACGGCTGGGCACTTCCCGGCGGTTTTGTCGATTACGGAGAATCGGTAGAAACGGCGGCAAAACGCGAAGCTTTAGAAGAAACGAGTTTGAATGTAGAATTAATTGAGCAATTTTACGTTTATTCCGACCCAAATCGCGACGCCCGCGAACACACTATCAGTATTGTATTTTTGGCTTCTGCAACGGGCGAACCTCAAGCTGCCGACGATGCTAAAAATTTACAGATTTTTGAATCTTGGCAGATTCCCCACCAATTATGTTTCGATCACGATCGCATTTTACGAGATTATTGGCGTTACCGTCATTATGGATTGCGGCCGCGTTTGTAGGGTGAGGATTTGTTAACCGCAGATGCACGCGGATTAACGCAGATTGATTGCTATGATTTATCTGTGATTTATCTGTGTTAATCTGCGGTTAAATTCATTAAACTAAATTGTATGCCAAGCTTGACAATATTAGGCGGAGGTGCTTGGGGTTCGGCACTGGCAAATCTGGGAGGCAAAAAAGGCGATCGAGTTAATTTGTGGTCGCGCAGCAGTTCTGTTAATCTAGAATCAGTTATAACAGGTGCGGATGTTGTTGTTTCGGCAGTTTCGATGAAAGGAGTTGGAGCAACGGTCGATCGACTTTTGGCTTTAGAGTTAAGTCCCAGTACAATTATAGTTACTGTCACCAAAGGTTTAGACCCGGCGAGTACGCGCACTCCGTCTCAAATTTGGCAAAATGCTTTTCCTAACAATTCAATTGTGGTACTTTCCGGCCCCAATCTTTCTGAGGAAATTCAGCAGGGATTGCCGGCTGCAACGGTAGCGGCGAGTTCGGATTTAGCCGCGGCCAAGCAAGTGCAAAATATTTACAGTTCTGATATTTTTCGGGTTTATGTGAATGAAGACCCGCTGGGGACTGAGTTAGGTGGAACTTTGAAAAATGTATTTGCGATCGCTGCTGGAGTTTGCGACGGTTTACAATTAGGAACTAATGCTAAATCTGCTTTGTTGACTCGCGCTTTGCCGGAAATGATTCGCGTGGGAGTTCGTTTGGGAGCTCGCGCCGAAACTTTTTACGGTTTGTCTGGTTTGGGAGATTTGCTCGCTACTTGCAACAGTCCTTTATCGCGTAATTATCGGGTTGGTTTCGGATTAGCTGAAGGCAAATCTTTGGAGCAAATTTTGCAGGAATTGCAGAGCACTGCTGAGGGTGTTAATACTACTAATGTGTTGATTGATTTGGCAAATCAACGCGGCATTGAAGTGCCTGTTTCTCGTCAAGTATATCGCTTATTAAATGGTGAAATTACTGCCGAGCAAGCCGTTTTATCGCTGATGGAACGAGCTTTGAAACCAGAGATTTTATAACCTGTACCAGTAGATAGGTAAGGACTTAAGCAAAACCTAAGCCCCTACCCGTAGCTGAAGTTTGAAGAAGTGGTGTCACCAGTTGCTAGTTATGAATTAAGAGTTGTAAGCGACATTGGTTGAGCGGTCAGATTGATGTTTTGCTCGCTCGGTAGATAAAGAGTTTAAGGAATTGAAGATGAGTTGTGAATCCAAAACTCTTTAACTCATAGCTGCTACTTAACTCATAACTCATAATTTGCAGAGCTAGTTGAACCAGCTTTACATCTTGCCTTGCTGCATTACCTGTTGAAGGTGCTGCCGAATTTCCTGCGCGTGCTCCATGTCAGCTTGCTGCAATTTTTGAAACAGCTCAGCACAAGGCTGAGAACCCATTTCTTGAGCATCTTTCATGTAAGCGTCGTAGGCTTTCAAAGCTTCAGACTTGTTTTGCAAAACTGTTAACAAATCGTACTCGAGGTTGCTGATGACTGTACTACCGTTAGTGCTCATAAACTTACCCTCTGCTAGGATTTGTGCCAATTTTCACCGATCCGGGGATGACTGTTCATCTATCTAGAAGGGTAGATAATTTTTACTTTCCACCGTAATAAAACGCAACTTCTTTATCTTTCAGCGGTGCGAAGTCAGCAGCAACGAGCATTTTATCGAGCTCGTTTTGAGGCAGATGTTTGACACCGATTCGGACAATGCGCGATCGCATTGTATTTGACACGCCACTGCGCTGTCTGCCGGCTTCTAATCCCATTACTTGCTGGTAGAGGTCTAATTTTGCTTGCGGAATCGGAGTACCGTCAAAGTCGATTCCCGAGGCGATCGCAACATCGATCGCATCTGCACCAGTTGTAGATTGAGCCGCTGAGTTTGTTTCTGAAGACATTGTGCTATTAAACCGAAGTTTGTTGTGGAAGCATTTTATCAGATCACTCTTTAATTTGGTCAAATTTGTCAATATTTGGGGTTTGCATGAATATTTGACGTTTGCAAGAATATTTGGCGTTTGCGCGGAAGTCCCCCAGGGCTTTTAAACCCCGTCTCACAAAGCAAGTCCACTTCAGTGGACTAAATATAAAAATAAAAAATCCTTTCCAGTCGTTTTTAGAGGGCTTTTGCTATTAGACACAGGTTTAAACGCCGGGGGACTTTCGGACTGACGAACTAACAAAGTGGCAGACTTAATTATAGTGAAAAAACCGCTCTACTTCGCTCAAATCCACATTTCCCCCACTAACAATCACGCCAATCCTCGCATCTTCAGCCTTCACAACACCTGACAACAAAGCCGCCGCCGCTAACACTCCTGTCGGTTCAACAACTATCTTGATGCGTTCCCACATAAAAAACATTGTACTGCGAATTGCCTCTTCGGAAACTGTTGCCATATCATCAACATAATGCAGCACCAAAGGAAAGGTTAATTTCCCCAAAGATGGCGTGCGCGCACCGTCAGCAATCGTATCCGGGTTAGTAACAGTTTGTAGCGTTTTCGTGCGGAACGATCGCGCAGCATCGTCTGCTTGCTCGGGTTCTACTCCTATTACTTTACACTGCGGAGACAAAGTTTTTGCTGCGATCGCGCATCCCGACAGCAAACCCCCGCCACCGCAACAAACTAACAGCAAATCCAACTCCCCAACTTCTGCGATTAATTCCAGCGCCGCCGTACCTTGTCCCGCAATCACCCGCGCGTCATCATAAGGAGGAATAATTGTCAAGTGTCGCTCCTCGGCAATTTTGGCGGTGAGCTCTTCCCGCGCAACTTGAGTGCGATCGTACAAAATAATTTCCGCACCATAGCCGCGAGTCGCCTCTTGCTTGACTTTGGGCGCATCAGCAGGCATGACAACAGTAGCAGGAATTTCTAGCAACCGCGCCGCCAGGGCGATCGCCTGCGCGTGATTTCCCGAAGAAAAAGTCAGCACACCCCGCTGTTTTTCGGCTTCAGATAGCTGCATTAAAGCATTGCAAGCACCCCGAAATTTAAACGAACCCGTCCGCTGAAAGTTTTCGCATTTGAAAAATACCTGAGAATTTGTGCGTTTGTTGAAAGTTTCCGAAGTCAGCACCGGCGTCTTGAAAGCTTTGCCCTGCAAACGCTTTGCCGCCGCCTCCACATCGGCGAAAGAGACTGACAAGGGATTTTGGGTACTCAATGGGGCACTCATAGATTTTAGATGGGGCGATCGAGGACTTTATTTGTAGGAGGGGCATGGCCCGCTTCACTCCTACGATTAAATTATAAATTTTTATTATATTTTGGAGGATAAGAATTATTAGGTGTCGCACTTAATGGTTAAAAAAGCTGTTGACTAAAATCAAAGTTATGACAATTTACTATCAAAAAGTAAAGTGGCGTTTTTACTTGCATAGGAGAGGGATTAATGAATACAAATTTAACCACATCCCTATTAATTGTATGCAAATGGCACGGCGCTGTATCCAGATTTCGGGTAACGGGTAAAATAAACCGGATTGGATGGTGAAATTGCCCTCGCGAGTGCGATCGACTCCAACCATCGACAACAACGCAAAAGAGGACACGGCAATGCCATTTCCCTACCCAAAAAATAGCGACTAAATTGTTTAACAATTACAAAAAAAAAGGACACAGTATTACTATGTCCTTACCTCTGTATTGTAGGGACACAGCAATGCTGTGTCCCTAACCGTACCGATATCCCGATTAGAATTCTTGCCGTTTAGAACAAGAACAATTCAGAATTACCGGAAACTCCCAAATTGACATCGACAGTGGCAAACAAACTGTTACCACCAACCGTAGAACCGTTGCTATCGTAATACAGTTTAGTAGACAAACCGTCGTAGATAGCCATGATGGACGGCCCGGTTAAACTTGCTTCAAACACAGTTACATCAGACACTGTGCTGCTGTAAGCGTAGAAACTCGAACCCAAAGGCCCAGATCCGGTTGTAAAGGCTGCAAACCCAGTGCTGTCGAGGTTAATTAGATCGTCAGCAGTGCTGTAATTGGTAATTACATCCCCGCCGTCAGCAGTAGTTCCGCTGAACACAAACACATCCAAACCAGCACCGCCGTTGAGAACATTGGTTCCCACACCACCGATTAAAGTGTCATTCCCGATGCCGCCGTTGAGAGTATCGCTACCCGCGGCGCCGAAGATGCTGTCGTTACCTGCACCGCCGTCGAAAATATCAGCACTCGATCCGCCGTTCAAGATGTCAGCAAACTCAGTGCCGGTGACGTTATTAGCTGTCGCACTTCCTGTAAATAAGACAGGAGTGGTGAAGTTGTAACCGCCAACACCTGAACCGAAATTGTTAACTCCGTTTGTCGGGAAAGTACCGGGATTAGTGATTAAATCCACAACGCTGCCTGAGTTGGTAGTACCAGCAGGAGAAGAGGCGATAGTACCTGTAAATACAAAGTCCGCCGTTCCCAGATTGCTAGCAGCAGTACCCAGATTTGCAATCAAGGTAGAACCGCCGGCAGTCGTACCGTTGGCGTCAAAATACAACACCGTTTCGTTCGACGCATTCGTAAAGGCGAAGAAACCAGCAGTTGTAGAAT
>NZ_JAUBUE010000003.1:130972-292895 GCF_036705305.1 Microcoleus sp. B3-D7
GTGAAAATCACTAACTCTTTGCCAGTAATGTCAGGATTTGAACCGCTTACACCGTCAAAGTTAGTCCTCGTCAAATTGCCGAAAGCGCTCGCGCTAAACTCGAATTTGTCTACCCCAGAGGTAAAGTCAGTAATCGTATCACCGCCTTCGCCTGTTGCTTTGTAAACAAACAGATCCGCACCAGAACCGCCAGTCAGAATATCTGCACCGCTGCCGCCGCTGAGGATGTCAGCAAACTCAGTACCAGTGACGCTGTTAGCATCAGCATTTCCGGTAAACAAGACAGGAGTGGTGAAGTTGTAACCGCCAGCACCTGAACCGAAATTGTTAACTCCGGTCGGGTAAGTGTTCCCAACAGCAGTTAAATCAACAACGCTGCCTGAGTTGGTAGTAGTACCAGCAGGAGAGGCGATCGTACCTGTAAATACAAAGTCCGCCGTTCCCAGATTGCTAGCAGCCGTACCCAAGGAAGCAATAAGCGTCGAACCACCTGCCACTGTACCGTTCGAGTCAAAATACAACACAGTCTCGTTCGACGCATTCGTAAAGGCGAAGAAACCAGCAGTTGTAGAATTGCCCAGGGCTTTAGCTTGTGCAGCTTCCAAAGAGGCATAACTGCCGCCTGTGAAAATCACTAACTCTTTGCCAGTAATGTCAGGATTTGAACCGCTTACACCGTCAAAGTTAGTCGTAGTCAAATTGCCGAAAGCGCTCGCGCTAAACTCGAATTTGTCTACCCCAACAGTAAAGTCGGAAATTTTATCGCCGCCTTCTTTAGTTGTCCTGTAAACAAACAGATCCGAACCAGTGCCACCGCTGATGACATCCAAACCGACGCCGCCGGTAATGGTATCGTTGCCGTCGCCGCCCTTGAGGCTATCGTTAAAATTGCTGCCGACAATCTTGTCATCGCCTGCTAAACCATCGTAATTAACTGGGGCCGGAGAAGTGGTGAAATCCACATTGTCAGGGCCGGCAGTACCGACAGGAATATTTAGTGGCGGGCCCGTGAAGACAAAGTTACTGAGTTGCAGGCGAATGCTCGCCGAGAAACTGGTGACAACTTCAAAGCGCCCCTCAACAGAAAATACCAGTACGGAACGGCCGGTCTCGGCATCTATAAACTGACAGAAAGTAGGCACGTCTCCGTTGCCACCCAAAGCTACAAACCGCGCTTGCAAAGACGCGATGCTGGTAACAGTGATATCCGTGGTGAAGTCGAGCAAATTAGCGCTGCCGATCGACCCAACAGCAGTAGTAGCAGTAATATCCAGTCGGGTCAAGCTAGAAACGGTGAGATTACCAAAAGCTGCCGTAGAAAGCTCTAAAAGATCGCCATCGACCTTAAAGTCAGTAATTAAGTCAGCTTCTGCAACTGTTTGAATCTGTTGGCGGGAAGTGCGGTAAACATAGCGATTGTTTCCATCACCCCCACTTAGAACATTGGTTCCGTCGCCGCCTTCGATCGTGTCATTGCCCTCATTTCCAGTTAATGTGTCATTCCCAGGACCGCCTCTTACTGTGTCATCGCCGATGCCACCGTCGATATCGTCATCGTCAGCGTCGCCCTCGATATCGTCATTGCCAGCGCCGGCTTTAACTGTGTCCTTGCCGCCGCCGCCGATGATTGTGTCGTTGGCCTGACCGCCTGTAATGTTATCGCCAGCATCGCCGCCTTCGATGTCGTTATCCAGCGTCGCAGAACCGACAATAACTTGAGGTGCTGTATTGCCACCAAAATCAAACAAATTTTGCTCGATATTCAAGCTAAAACGCTGGTCGATGAGAGGTCTTTTGCCGTTGGTAGCTTGAAAACCAAAAGTAGCCGTACCTACAAAACCTACTGCCGCTCGGAAAGTTACCCTGCCTGCGTTAATGTCTGCTTGAGTGAAGGTAACACCCGGTTCTGTTACGGGGACTCCATTAACAAGTAGTTGCCCGGTTGTAGCAGGGGGCAGCTCGGTTAGCGTGAAGGTTATGCCGCCAGGACCTTGCTCGGGATCGACAACACTCAACAAGTCAGGAGTAATAATTACCTCGCCGCCGCTGGAACCAGCAGTCAGGGTATCATTAGCTTCCACTTGCGGAGGGTTAGAAATCGGAGTTTGAGTTGGAGTTGGACTTGGAGTTGGGCTTGGAGTGGGAGTTGGAGTTTGAGGATCAACTCCTAAAAAGTCGCTAGCATCGATCTGCGTTGCCCTGACCTTCAACAATCGCGCCAGCGCGACGTTATTGGCCCGAATTTCGGTATCGTCACCGGCTTGTACAAACGTCAAGTCGGTAAATTTCAAGTCGCCACGCAACTGAAACTTGTCCTTGCCATCTTCGTAGTCAGTGATGACTGCACGGCCGTCGCTGGGAGTGGTAGGTTTACTCAGGACATAAACGTCATCTCCAGCACCGCCTTCGCAGGTATGGTTGCCAGTACCGCCCATCAGCGTATCGTTGCCGTTGCCGCCCATCAGCGTATCGTCGCCGTTGCCGCCGCCGCTAACGCTGTCGTCGCCGTCGCCGCCGTCTGCCGTGTCATTGCCGTCGCCAGTAACGAGGGTATCCTTGCCGGCACCGCCCATCACGCTGTCGTCGCCGGCACCGCCCATCACGCTGTCGTCGCCGTCGTCGCCTTCACACTTGTCGTTGCCGTCGCCGCCCATCAGGGTATCGTCGCCGGTGCCGCCGCTAACGCTGTCGTCGCCGTCGTCGCCTCCACAGTTGTCGCTGCCGGCACCGCCGAGCACGGTATCGTCGCCGATGCCGCCGCTAACGCTGTCGTCGCCGTCGTCGCCTCCACAGTTGTCGCTGCCGGCACCGCCGCTAACGGTATCGTTGCCGTCGCCGCCGCTAACGTTGTCGTCGCCGTCGTCGCCTCCACAGTTGTCGCTGCCTACACCGCCGCTAACGGTATCGTTATCTTTGCCGCCGTTAATGGTATCGTTGCCTGCGCCGCCCTCACAATCGTCGTTGCCCTGATCGCCCCTGACGACATCGTTGCCTTCGTCGCCCTCACAATCGTCGTTGCCTTTGCCGCCATAGACGGTATCACTGCCGGCGCCACCCTTAACGTCATCATCTCCTTCGTTGCCGTTGGCCAAGTCATCCCCGTCATCGCCTTCGCAGGTGTCATTGCCGGTACCGCCAAAAAGGCTGTCGTTCTCTTTACCGCCATTAACCTTGTCGTTGCCTTTGTCGCCCTTAACCTTGTCGTTTCCTTTGTCGCCCTTTATTACATCGTCGTCCTCGCCGCCCTCGCAATCGTCGTTACCTTTACCCCCGAAGATTGTATTTTTTCTGCCACGGTTTCCTTTGATTGTGTCTTCGCCTTGATTGCCGAATATCTCCTCGTTTTCGTCGGTGGCGACAATTAAGTCATCGTCATCGCTACCGAGGACGGTTCGGCGGCGGGGAGGGATGTCGCTGCCATCGTCGAAGTCATCGTCATCTATGTCGCCCACACCTTCTTCTAGTACGCCGGTAGATTCCGCCATTTGGCTGTCATCAGCAGCACCTGTTTCGGGTGTACCGTTAGACTGATCCGGAATTAAGGCGTTAATGTCGGCGGTGTTTTCGCTGAGCGCTGCGTCAATTAAGTCCTTTAACTTCTCATCGGAAGGAGGGCTGTTGTTGCCTAAATCCACCCCGTCACCGATGGGGATCGGTGTAGTAAACAACTTGGGATCTGTCTCTGTCATCTCAGGAATTCCTGTTTCATCTTGTTGAAAGGCAAAAAGTGTTCCCTGTTCTTCTTCAAGTAGTTCCATCGTTGATATTTCCAAAAAAATGGTAAGCTTCTTAGAATCAATTTATCAGCAAACAGGACGCTGCAGAAGATTGTTTTTTTAACTTCATGCTTTCGCCTGCTATAGGAGCTGGTTTCCTCATCTTTACTATTATAGATGCCACTTAAACGGCAAGGTTTTTTTCGCTCTGTTGCGAGTTTTATATTCTGCAATTGCCTACCAAAATTAATTGATCCGCAACCTACACTGTAATTACTGCGCCGAAGCGCCGAGCATTTGAGATGTTCTCGGTAATTTCTACAGTAAGCTGGACCGAAGGGCCCCTGATTGTAGATTATCTACGTAATTTCTACAGTGAATTAGCTGAACTTAAACTCGCAACTGACAACTCCTAAATAACTACCCAAAACCTGTATCCCCCCAAATTTTTCCCTTGCATTTTTTCCGAGCTTGGCTGGGTGTATGGAAGTTTTGTAACACTCCCAGCTTTGACAAATCCTTCCCTGACTTAGGATTTGAATCTCTTGACTAAACGACTGCACGCTTCTAATTTTAGTTCCCGATGATTAATTAGAAATTTAGATAATTCGCCCGGGCAAATATTTGTTCTAATTTTTAGTTGCACAATTTTTTCTCGATTCTAGGAAACATCGCGAACTGAGAAAAAATTTTTTTCGGATCAATACTAAGAATTCTGCCAAAATATATCAATCTCAAGACAGATTGCAAAAAGTGCCAAAAAGTAGTAAAGGGGCAGAATTCGTTTTTGGTGACAGTTGCAAGCTCGATCTGCATTTTGAGCGGGGACGACCCACGGCGAGGCTGCCCAACCCTGTTGTTTTGTAGAGGCTTTGTTACCAAATCCAATAATTCTCCGAGAAACCGGCCTGATGAGGCTTAATCCTCTAGATGCCAAAAATGATGGTTGCTGGAGAGTACCGGAATAATTTGATTGCCATTGTATTGTTGAGAGTTCTTGGCTGCTTACGTTTATTTTTGCTGCTTAACTTTAACTAGATTAAGAGAGTTAAATTAAAATTTTTCTATATCATAAAAGCGGAAAATTAGCAATAAGTTATTGGCAATTATCGATGGTCAACTATCAATTACCGATCGCCACTGAGGTCTTAAGGATGAGGGCGGAGGGCTTACGGATGAGAACCCAGGGCTGACCAATTAATTAATTGACACAAAATCAAGATTACACATGGGGGGTTGGTGGTAGAGGATAAGCGGTAAAGACCGATCGACCGATCGCCAAAAAAAATAAAATACTCAACTTTCCCTGCGATATTACCCTGAAACCGGTTGGCGAGAGCCGAAGTAATTTTAATAAGAACTAGAGATCCGCCTGGTAAAGTGCCTCCAATTTAACTTTACTCAGCAATGAGAAACTCAAGTTCACGACGAATCTAAAGGGGTCTGCGGTAGAGGTGCAAAATGTTAAAGATACAAAGATTGCAGAAAATTCGGCTTTCACCGAGCCACAGGGCAATCAAAACTAATAAACTGTTATTAAAGTACAACTTTTATATCCTCAAAGTGTTTGAACAAATATATATGACCCTAGCGATCGCCCGATCGGGGGAAGCGCATTCAGAAACTTTGATTGAAAAAGTAAAAATTATTTTGCCGATCGCTATTGCTAGCCGCAAAAACGCAGGCAAATTCAGAATTAAGGCGGGAGGGCGCTAAATCCGTGAGCCAGGAATTTCAACTCTCAGTCACTCCAGTTGGAGACGACGAATATCTAGTGCGGACAGAAAGGGTTGCACCCGGTGTACCCTTAGCCGAACAACAAGTCCGCTGGCCGATCAATGAATGGCTTGCACTCTCTGCTCAACTGATGAACGACCCGCTGGTGGGCTTGCTCCAAGGAAAAGCAGTACAGGGAAGCAGTTTTGCTGGTCGCGGGATCTCCCGTTCGGGACACAACTCAGCGCCGAATTTAGTAGCGCTCGGGCAACAATTATACAGCGGGCTGTTTCAAGGAAACTTGCGCGATAGCTGGACTTGCGCTCAAGGCATCGCCCAGCACCGCCGAGAAGTGCTGCAACTGCGACTCGGACTCAAAGGCCGGCGCTTGCCGCGGCTGCCGTGGGAAGTTCTGCACGCCGGCGATCGCCCTTTGGCAACCGGCACCGATGTCGTGTTTTCTCGCTACCAACCAGGTACAAGTTTGTTCAAACAAACCCGGATACTGCCTAGTAGCGGGCCGCTAAAAATTTTAATGGCGATCGCCTCTCCGAGCGATCGAGACAGCTTGCAGCTCAAGCGAGAAGTGCTCCACCTGCAACAAGAACTCCAAAACCGCACGGGTAATCCTCTCAAAAACAGCCCCCATTCCCCGGAAATTCAACTGACGATTCTCGAACAGCCCGATCGAGAACAACTTACCCAAGCCTTAGAACAAGGACACTACCAAGTCCTGCACTACGCAGGTCACAGCAACTTAGGTTCCAGAGGTGGCGAACTCTACCTAGTCAGCAGCCGCACCGGCTTAACCGAAACCTTGAGTGGCGACGACTTAGCTGGATTGCTTGTTAACAACGGTATTCAGATGGCCGTGTTCAACTCCTGCCGCGGCGCCTACGGCGACCCCTCCGATCTCGCGGACGACAGCCCGGAACGGAACTTAACCGAAGCTCTAGTGAAGCGGGGCATTCCGGCAGTGCTAGCAATGGCAGAAAGCATCCCCGACGATGTAGCCCTAACTCTGACGCGGTTGTTTTACCGCAACCTCAATCAAGGCTATCCAGTTGATCTCAGCCTGAGCCGGGCCAGAGCTGGGCTAATTTCTGCCTACGGTTCTCACCAGCTATACTGGGCTTTGCCCATTCTCTACCAGCACCCGGACTTTGACGGCTATTTGATCGGCGCCCCAGCCCACAGCGCGACATCCGGTTCTATGGTGCACATAATCGCGTCGGGAACGCAACCGGCGCTCGCGGGTACAGAATGGAAGGCTCCGTCTTCGGTTTCGGCGATCGCCCCATACCCCCCAATCCCAGCAAATCGATCGCATGAGTCAGACAATTCTGACGGCGAAGTCTGGGAATATTTTCCCGACCAATTAAAAGATCGCAGGGATTGGGTTCACCAGAACGATCGACCCGATGCTACTAATTCACCAAACTCACCGACGGCTTCGCCGTCCTCTATTCCTAATTCTGAGTGTTCGGCGATCCAAGCAACTCACGCCGCTGCAGCGACTCAGAAACCGTTAAAAAAACCGGGGTTGAAAAAATCTGTCGCCCTGATGCTTTGCTTGTTCCCCGTTGCTTTGAGTGCTGGCTTTTTTGGGTGGCGGTACTCGAACCAGCGAAGCACGAAACCAGAAGAGTTACTGCCGGCGGTACGGACTCCCCTGTCGCAAAATTACCTGCAACAACGTCACTAAAAGCGATCGCCCACTGGAATGCGGAATTTAGACCCTCTTGGCCTGGCTCCAAACTGGGTGGGGTTTTTGCTGGCCATTCGTTATAGGCTCCCGCTGGAAAAGTGATCAAAAGTATGCTGCTCGATCGAATCTCGGACTTACCTTCATCAAGCCGGTTTTTACCGAAAATAAGCAGTAGCGCAACCAAGCATCTAGGAAGAAACCGGGTTTCTCGTCGAGAGAGTAAGTCCGGGACTGCTTGATATGAAATTCGTCAGTCGATTGTAGATTTTAGACTTCGGCTTGAACCCTGAGTCGAAGGATTTGAGATTTTAAATTTACTCGACAGACAAATCTGGGAACTGGAACAAGACTCTAAAATTTTGATCTCTCCACGACAGGAGTCGGTGGCTTGTATATGTTTTTGGGCGGGCTGATTCGGCAGCAGGAGCATTAGTCATTCGGTACAAGACAATAAAAGCCACAGTTGCAACCATTAAGAAGGTCTTCACCGTCAGCGCGCTTGCTATATTTCACAATAATTAATTATGGAAGTGCCTGTGAGTTTGACGCGCCCCTCCAGTTGGTACATAAATTTTGAGAGTATGGCAGTTTACAGGCCACGAGTCGAAACCAATACATTTCCATCGAAACTCCATGCCGGGAACCGCCACTAATTTGTAGTGCATCAAACATTTAAGCAGTTGTGCATTTAACTCGGTCTTTTTCAATTCCCCTGTGGAAATAACCTCAAATTTTCTGGATTGGGGCCGGAGGAGGAGGATTTTCCCGAGTTCCCCCTAGAAATCTACAGAGTCCTGGCGAAGTGTTAAGAGTCGCGAAGCAATCTCACCCGATCAAAACTATTCCCCTCTTAGTGGCTGCCCGATGTTTCTGCCGCGCCCATTGAGTCGGGTTTTAGCTTAAACCCGTTCAAAGAAGAGGTGAAATTTCCTTCAATTTTTACCTAATTGCCTTCCCCACACTGCCTTCTGTGGAAGTTATATGCTCAACACCTTAATAGAAGATTGCTCGTTGGTATTTGGGGTTTTGAGGGGATTTCCAGCCCGAAAAATAGAATTTACAAGTAGCTGGCAGTGACATTGAGAACAAGTGCTGCCTCGTCTTGTTGAGGTAAAAGTTAACCCCGCGCCGGTAAATGCTTTCGGCAGATTTGCAGTGGCCGCGTTCTAGGTATTTCCATTCAGGGCTGTCTTATTTTGACCTTGACCGCAGACACAATCGCGGATTGGTGAATGCAGGGAACAGACTTTAGTGTAAAAAAGTAAAGCATTTAATTTGCGACAATAATTCCCCGCGCGATCTGTCCGAGGCTTACACAAGCATTTGGGCCGCGAGGTGCAAATTGATCGGCCTTCGAGCATCCTTACTTGCACCCCCGGTCTTGAGACCACAGAAATTTATCCAGAATCTTAATATTCAGAATTCTTAGTATTGACAGTGAAACAAAGTTAATCTAATGTGTTGTAATTGATATAAGTAAAGTCCAATAAGCGAGGTACGGTCAATGGCAGAAACAGCTACAGCACCCTTAACAGGAAAAGGTCTGCTTCAAAAAATCAAAGGCAGTGATTTGCCACGCAGAGAACTTGCAAAGCTTTGCGGCTACTTCACGGTCAGCAAAAGTGGAGAAACCCGGATTAATCTGGCTGAGTTTTACGATGCAGTGTTAGCTGCTAAGGGCATTGAGCTAGAGAAGTCTAAAGCAGACGGACGCGGGCGAGAAGCGAGTTATCGAGCTAGCGTTCACAAGAATGGTTCGATCGTGATCGGGGCAAATTATACCCAAGAAATGGGATTAAAGCCGGGAGACGAGTTTGAAATTAAGCTCGGATACAAGCACATTCGCTTGATTCAGATCGATGTGGACAGACCGGATGTGGATGTGGATGATGAAGAGGAGGATACAGAAGAATAGAGGCGATCGCGATGCAGTCAGCCGATAGCAAGGCGACTGGATTTGGCTTCGCTACACGAGTATTTGCGCGCCACCCTTCGATTTAACTGATGAGCTGTCTTGACTATTTCTATTTTCTCTTGTCCCGCAAAGACTACAGTGCCTCTGAACTTCGCAAAAAGGGGCAAGAGAAAGGTTTTGGCAATGAGGAAATATTGGAGGCGATCGCGCAAATTCAAGACCGCGGCTATCAGTCCGACACTCGCTTGGTGGCAAACTCGATCGCCTCTGCAGCAGGCAAATACGGGAAGTCGGCCATCAAGCGCAAGTGCCTGCAAAAAGGAATTACCAACGATTTGTTCGAGCAAGTCTGGGAAGAAGAAATTGCCGAAAATCAGGACTCCGAAGCAGAAAAACTGGCCGAATTAAAAGCCAAAGTCATGCGGAAATACAAGATCGATACTTGGGGTAAAGCAGATCCGAAAACCAAGAGCAAAGTCTTGAATTACCTGCAATACAGGGGCTTTAATGCCTTTGAAATTTGGCGACAGTGGCAAACAGAAGAAGATGACGAGTAAATAGTAGGGCCACGCAAATAGGTGCGGCCCAGATAGGCAAGCACAACTACACCGCTGCCGACGGGGCTAAAGTGTAAGTTCTGAGTTTTTGTAAATGTATGTCAATCCTCAGCGTTGACTAAATAAGATTCGTACATCTGCCGGTGTCTGGCTAAAAGCTCGAGATATTTATCGTTGATTTTAGCCAGCATCCATTTTTCTTTAAAAATGGCGGCAGATTCTGCTTTCACCGGATCTGCTTGTAGGGGCAAAATATCTTTTCGAGCTGCGGTTTGCTCTGCAACAGACTTCAGCTTCTGAGGGTTTTGCTGGTATTTTCGACCGCTTTTGTGGTTGGCGTAGCGACGCGATCGAGTATACCCCATCTGCAAGAACTTGCGGGCCATATCGGCTCCCACAAAATCTTCACGATCGAGATACTCTAAAAACAAGGAGTAAATTTTGCTGCTGGACTCCCTGGCAATTTCAGGAGTCTTAAATCTCCAGAAAGGCAGAATTTCTCCTTTGTAGGGTTCCACCAACAGCACTCCCTGTTCTCCTTTCCCTACCCGATAAAGTTCAGGGTGCTGTCGAAAGTCGATGTTCTTAAAATCCAAAGAGTAGTCGAACTGCTTCATCGGGCATTTTCTGTTCTATCGGGAACTATAGAAGCCCGGGGTTTCCCTTCGTCTGGTTGGGTATAAACCCAGGCCCAAGCAATCAAGACGGCTTGAAAAGGCAGCCTGAACCAATACAGTAATTGGTTGTGGGGAATCCCTTCTATGGGAATGTTGTTGACGGCTTGATTGATATTAGCTGGAAACACGGCAATAAACAAGGCAATTAATCCCCACGCCGCCGCCCTGCTCACAGGAGGAACTAACAGCCCAATTCCCCCCAAAATCTCGAAAAAACCGCTGATATAAACCAAGGCTTCCGGGTAAGGAAGCTGGGGTGGCACAATTCTGATAAAAGGTGCGGGTACTGCAAAGTGCAGCACGCCTACAATACTGATAGCTACTGCGAGAATAACTCGCCAAATTTCTTTTTGACTTTTCATGGGCAAGGGGAAATTAATAACTGTTAAAGTGCTGCGATAATGCTTGCCAAAATTCGCTATCTGCGAGCGATATGACAATAAAACTGAGGCCCAAAAATTCCAGCTTTCCGGCTTTGTCTGCTCTTGCTGATGGCTGTAACGATTTTATTTCGTATAAACACCAGGTTTCTGGGTAACTCCCAGACAATTTTTCACCCCCCCAAACTGGAGGAAGTGAGAACTGGAATCGAAGGCCTGGGCGTTGACTGCCAAAAACAGATAGCGCACATTTTGATAACAAGATTTTAATGTCTAGTGCCCTGTTGCTGTCTCTATCTTCGGGTAGTGAAACATGATTTTTGTTCCGGCTTTGGCTTCGTCACCAGCCAAACCAGGGGGGGATTTTCTTCATCGACAAATGCACCATCGCTTAACATTAAATAAATCATCGCCGCAATTGATGAGTGCGATTGCTGCTAAATTTGACCTAGCCTTCCAGGCGCTTCCCTAACCTTCGGGAACCCTAGCGGGAAGATAGCTTTGCTAGCCCGTACCTTGAGTAGCCCAATTAAGGCGAGTAATTTGTCAAGAACTTTTAGAATTATTTAATATTTGCGCTTTTAGAATTATTGGGAGAGGCAATTCGGGAACGCTCTGTAATTAAAATTACTATCTAAAGTTTGAATTTTGTCAACTTCCGACAGATGTTATAATGAATGAAATTATTGAATTTGCTAAAAAGTCGATCGTCGTAGCAACTCCCCAACCATCCTGCTGGAATTCAAAATAAGTCACCAACGGCAGGAACTTTTTAGCCACCACATTATTCAAAAAGATTGAGCCTCCAAGCGCTGTGTCATTTTTATCTACACGCAATCAATCACCGACGACCATGAACACCTCAATAAACACCTCTAAATTTGGCATAAACCGGATGCTGCGACAATCGCTGTTGCTTGGCATCTTTTCTGCAGCAGCTTTAGCTAGCGGATGGGCGCCCGGTTTGTACACACACTCCCCAAACCTCGTTTTCGGAGCAGCAGCCCAAGCTCAAGAAATTAGCAGCGAAGAAATTACTAGCTACGCTCGTGCTGTGTTGGCAATAGAACCCAGACGGGTGGAAGCTTATAACGAAATTAAAGGAATCGCTGGGGGCTCGGTTCCCAGAGTAGTGTGCAACGAAACTCAGGAAATAAATAGGTTGTCTGGAGGTGTTCGCGGCATCGCGGTGAATTACTGCCAACAAGCTAAAAAAGTTATCGAAACCAATGGTTTGACAGTTAGTCGCTTCAACCAGCTTACTTTGCTCCAGCAAGCGGACCCGGCAGTCAAACAGCGAATTCAAGCCGAGCTCCTGCGACTGCAACAAGCGGGCAATCAATAAGCTTGATGGTTTGAGTCTTTCTTCCTCTCCCGTTCTATTAGACTTCTCCATAAAAGCTTGTTAAGGGCAGGCAGGATGCCTAACCGCTACCTCCCCCCAACAATATATTGGAGATTTAAATTGTTCGAGTTCCTAGACGGTAGGCAAAATTTTTTGAAAAAAAAGCGATCGTCTGTGTTCAAGTGCTTGACAAAATAACATAAATTTGGTAATGAGACCAGAACGGGAGCGGTCAGAGAGATGAATATTTTTCAACGGGCTGTAAATCGCAATGAGATATAGCGATCGCCAACACGATTAAGACGTTTTTAATTTCTGAAACATGAGCTGAAGATTGGAAGTTCAGTCTTCCTTATTCCTTCGGCTATAAAAAAGATATTCCTCAAAAACTCAAGTTCAAGTGAATTGCTCTGAGGAATAGAATATAAAAATGCTAACCTTCACAAAACATTTACCTGCAAATCCCGATGCTGTTGTCAGCTTTACTGTACCAATGACAGCGGACGATCGCACTCGCAGTCGCCACCGATTCGAGACAGAAACGGGGGAAAGGCTGCACCTGAGTTTGCCCAGAGGTACGGTACTGCGCGATCGAGATTTATTGCAGTCGGAAGACGGTAGCTGTTTGGTACTGGTAAGTGCAAAACCAGAACCGGTGCTGACAGCGCGGGCTTCAAGTCCGCTGCTACTGATGCGGGCGGCTTATCATTTAGGAAACCGCCACGTAGCTTTAGAAATTGCCGACAATTATTTAAGACTTTCTCCCGACTCTGTGTTGCAGGGAATGCTCGAAAAAATGGGTTTGGAAGTAACAGAGGAAATTGTGCCGTTTCAGCCGGAAATGGGCGCTTACGGGCACAGCCATTAGATTTTAGATTTTAGATTTTAGATTTACTCCCACCGATGAGTCCGAGTGCTTATGACTAAATTGCTTTCGGCCATTAAAGAAGCAAGAAGTCAACAGTCAACAGTCAACAGTCAACAGTCAATAGTGAACAATCAACTTTTATCTTTGTTGCAGCTAGCTTTTGCACCTGTGGGAGCTTATAGTTATTCTGAGGGAATCGAAAGTCTGGTAGAAACCGGTGCGATCAACAGCGAGATTACTTTGAGGAATTGGTTAGAAAATTCGCTGCAATTCGGGGCTGTGCGAGTAGAAGCCGCTGTGGTGGTACGCGCTTTGAGGGCGGCACAGATTGGGGATTTGACCGCTTTGAGTTACTGGAATGCTTGGGCGACTGCTGCTAAAGAAACTGAAGAATTGCGCTTGCAAAGTTGGCAAATGGGGCGGACTTTGGTCAGGTTGCTGCTGGATTTGCGTGAAGCGAAGCTATCCCGCAGGGAATCGCCCGTAGCTTCTGGGTTAACCACAATTGTAAAAGAATTCGTGGAATCTGGCAGCAATCAGTGCAATTTTGCGATCGGCTTTGGCATTGCCGCCGCCAACTGGCAGATAGAAGAGGAAGCGGCCGTGTTAGGATATTTGTACAGTTGGGCTGCCAATTTGGCGAGTGCGGGGGTGAAACTGATTCCCCTCGGTCAAACAGCCGGTCAACAGTTGTTGTTAGATTTGCACTCGCAAATTAGCTGTACGGCCCAAGAAGTTTTAAAATTAGAAGATGATGATATTGCTAGTTGCAGTTGGGGGTTAGCCCTAGCTAGTATGGCGCACGAAACTCAGTACACTCGGCTATTTCGGAGTTGAAAATCAGAAAATCTAAAATCTAAAATCTAAAATCGCTATGGGTGCTTTTCGTCTAGGAATTGCTGGGCCGGTTGGTTCGGGAAAAACTGCTTTACTTGATGCTTTGTGCAAGGCGCTGCGGCAGCAATACCAGATTGCTGTAGTTACTAATGATATCTATACTCAGGAAGATGCCCAGTTTTTGGTTCGGAGTCAAGCTTTGGAGAGCGATCGAATTTTGGGCGTAGAAACGGGAGGCTGTCCCCACACAGCCATCCGCGAAGATGCTTCCATTAACTTAGTAGCGATAGAAGAGTTAGAACACAAATTCACTGATTTAGATTTAGTCTTTGTAGAAAGCGGCGGCGATAACTTGGCTGCCACTTTTAGCCCGGAGTTAGTAGATTTAACAATTTACGTAATCGATGTTGCAGCAGGCGATAAAATTCCGCGCAAAGGCGGGCCGGGAATTACTAAGTCGGATTTATTAGTAATTAATAAAACAGACCTCGCACCTTATGTAGGAGCAGATTTAGGCGTGATGGAACGGGATACGAAAAAAATGCGAGGCGATAAACCTTTTGTTTTTACTAACTTGAAGACTCAAGAAGGATTAGAATCAGTAGTTAATTTCATCCGCTCCCATATCGCGTAAAACATCAGTCTTCATCTGCGTTCATCTGCCTTCATCTGCGGTTAAAAATCATAAAAAATATCACCTCACCACCAATTGTTTGACCAAATTAGCCAAACGTTCTGTACTGTCTCTCACTGCTAGTTCAGAAGCTGCTTGAGACATTTTTTCCAAATATTCGGAATCTCTTAACAAATACAACACTTTGCTTTGCAACACATCTGCTGTCAGTTCGCTTTGACGGAATACCACGGCGGCGCCGGCTTTAGCAAATACTTCCGCATTAAATCTTTGGTGGTCGTCAGCGGCGTGAGGAAAAGGAATTAAAATAGAAGGTACTCCCGTCACTGCTAATTCTGTCAGAGCACTCGCGCCCGATCGACTAATTGCTAAATTTGCTCGCTGCAACAAACTCGCCACATTGTCGTAAAAGGGCATCGACAAATATTGCTCGTGTTTCAAACTCTCAGCATCCGGGTCATTATTTCCGGTGAGGTGAACCACCCAAGCACCCGCCTCAAACCAAGCCGGAGCACACTCGCGCACTAACTTATTGACTGCGACAGCACCTTGAGAGCCGCCCATGACTAAAATTACAGGTACACTGTCAGGAATTGGCAAATTTAGAGGTTGGCGAGTCAGGAATTGCGATCGCACCGGTGTACCAGCAACCACAGTTTTGGCGCGGGGTAAATGCTGGGCTGCTGCTTCAAATCCGATCGCCACAGAAGTGCACAAAGGACTAAACCAGCGCGTCACCTTCCCCGGAATTGCATTAGATTCGTGGAGAATTACCGGCAAACCCAAAGAACGGGCCGCTAGAATTGCCGGTGCTGCGATGTAACCCCCGGTAGTAAAGACTCCCTGAAAATTTCCCGCTTTGAGCAACTTCCGCACCTGAAGGATCGATCCGGCGAGCCCGCCCAAAATTCGCAGTGTACCGAGCCCAAATCCCTGCTGAAAGCCTTCAACGGCGATCGTGTGGAGGGGGTAAAGGGATGAAACTAACTGGGTTTCCATGCGGTCTGGGACTCCTAGCCATTCGATCTGACAGTCGTTCAACTGCCCAGCGGTGGCGATCGCGGGAAATAAATGTCCACCAGTGCCGCTAGCTGCAACCAACAACCGGAGGGGGGCTTTTGTCAAGGTATTTGTTTCTTTTTTTACAAGTACAAGTTCCACAGGTCGATCAATTTTATATTTGAGGTTTTAGATTATTATGCTTATTATTCCGGCAGTTTCAGCCAATTTTGAATCAGCCATCTAAAATTAGATTGTGCCGTGTCCCTGCTTCCGTTGTCAGTTTTCGTTGCAGGCGAACAGTTGCCCAAGCTACGACCCCTGACAAATAACCAAATTATCATCTAATGCGTAATTTTTTGAATTTAGTGCCAAGTGCATCTGAGTATTTTTCCAGCCCTCGGGACAAAAAACCCGATCGGGCGATCGTTTTTGGCTTTAACTGCGGGCAGTCGATCGCTCAAATGTTGTTATGTTTAACAGTGGTAAGTGCTGGCGTGCTGCATCAAGGTGCGGCAAGAGCGATCGGTGCGATCGCGGCGACTCCCCGAACGATCGCCCAAACCCCTGCAAATGCGCCTGCCCCACTCACAAAAGTGCTAACAGAAATTGACGCAGCGGCCAACCGGCGTGATGTCAAAGCAGTCATGGCATTTTACAGCCCGAGTTTCACTCATTCTGACGGCTTAAACAGCCAAAGCATGGAAAAAGCCCTCACCCAACTCTGGGATCGATATCCGAGTTTAAATTACCGCACCGAGATCAAATCTTGGAAAACCGAAGGTAGCGCGATTATCGCAGAAACCATAACTACAATAGCCGGCACTCAAAAAAAGGATGGCAGAGAATTAACTCTCAAAGCTACCATCCGTTCCCAGCAGCGCTTTGAAGGTGAAAAAATAGTTAGTCAAGAGATTTTAGCAGAACAAACTCAGCTTAGTTCTGGGCAAAATCCTCCCACAATTCAAGTTAATTTTCCGGATCAAGTTAAGGTGGGCGAAGAGTACCATTTTGATGCCATTGTGCGAGAGCCGATCGGCGATGATATTTTAATAGGGACTGTTTTGGAGGAACCCATTACCGAAAAAACCTTGTTTAATCCCTCAGAAGTCGAGCTGGAGTTGTTAAATTCCGGGGGAATTTTTAAAGTAGGTAAAGCTCCGGCTACGCCCGAAAATCGGTGGGTTTCAGCAGTTTTGATGCGACAAGGCGGAATTGCAACAGTTAGTGTGCGATTGCGGGTTGTCAAATAATAAAATAGGTGTTATGGGTTATTTGGGTAATTTCTGTAGTGGCGGTTTAAGTAAAATTTCTAACACCAATGAGAGTACAAGTTAAACCTGCCTCTACAATAATGATGGTTAATTGACCAGACTTAATCTTATACCAACTAAAATTTTTTCCCTCTTCCCTCTTCCTTCTGATTATTAAAAATGATTTCTATCCAAAACCAAATTGTTTTCATTACAGGTGCGAGTAGCGGTATCGGAGCAGCCTGTGCCAAGATATTCGCCAAAGGAGGAGCCCAACTAATTTTAGCAGCCCGCCGCCTTGAAAAGCTCGATCGACTGGCAAACGAACTTGTAGAAACAAAATTGATTGCGTCGGCGAACGAGATTTATTTGCTCGAATTGGACGTGCGCGATCGCCTGCAAGTGGAATCGGCGATAACTGCGCTTCCCGATGCCTGGAAAAGCATCGATATTCTGATTAACAATGCGGGATTGAGCCGTGGTTTAGACAAACTGCATGAAGGCAACTTTCAAGATTGGGAAGAAATGATTGATACCAATGTTAAAGGCTTGCTTTACATGACTCGCGCGATCGTGCCGGGAATGGTAAACCGAGGCCGCGGTCACGTAGTGAATATCGGCTCCATAGCAGGTCGGCAAGCTTATCCGAAAGGTAATGTTTATTGCGCTTCTAAAGCAGCAGTGAGAGCTATTTCCGAAGGGTTGAAACAAGACCTTTTGGGAACACCCGTGCGCGTGACGGAAATAGAGCCGGGTTTGGTGGAAACAGAATTTAGCAATGTCCGGTTTCACGGCGATGCAGAAAAAGCCAAAAATGTCTATCAAGGATTGACACCGCTGACTGCTGACGATGTAGCCGATGTCGTGTATTTTTGCGCGACACGATCGCCCCACGTCAATATTAGCGAAGTCTTGCTAGTTCCGACAGACCAAGCTAGTGCTACTCTGGTGCACCGAAAAGAGTTTTGAGTTTTTAGTGGTAATTGTCCGGATTGCGCTCGAATTCTCAGGAAGCTTAATTGGTAGATGCACCCTGATTAATTAACTCCCGACCAATTTTGGCCGGGTTTTTTTTGGCGATCGCACGCTGAGCAAAAAATTATCCCAAATTCTGCCAAAGTGTCCTGAAAGAGGTGCTGTGAGGCGGGAGATTAAATTAGTAGATGCACCCTGATTAATTAACTCCCGACCAATTTTGGTCGGTTTTTTTTTGGCGATCGCACGCTGAGCAAAAAATTATCCCAAATTCTGCCAAAGTGTCCTGAAAGAGGTGCTGTGAGACGGGAGACTAAATTAGTAGATGCACCCTGATTAAATAACTCCCGACCAATTTTGGTTTGGGGTTTTTTTTTGCGGTATCCAAGGTGATGCTGAAGAAAGTTTGAGGTTGTCCGGATTGGGCCTCCAATTCTCAGGAAGCTTAATTGGTAGATGCACCCTGATTAATTAACTCCCCGCCAATTTTGGTTTGGGGTTTTTTTTTGCGGTATCGAGGGTGATGCTGAAGAAAGTTTGAGGTTGTCCGGATTGCGCTCGAATTCTCAGGAAGCTTAATTGGTAGATGCACCCTGATTAATTAACTCCCGACCAATTTTGGTTTGGGGTTTTTTTTTGTGATCGCACCCTAAACCAAGAATTTTAGCAAATTTTCCCAAACTGTCCGGAACAGGTGCACCTCGAACCGGAGACTAAATTAGTAGATGCACCCTGATTAATTAACTCCCGACCAATTTTGGCCGGGTTTTTTTTTGCCGATCGCAAGCTGAGCCACAAATTTCCGCAAAGTCTACCAAAGTGTCCTGAAAGAGGTGGTGTAAAGCCGGAGACTAAATTAGTAGATGCACCCTGATTAATTAACTCCCGACCAATTTTGGTTTGGGGTTTTTTTTTGCCAATCGCACGCCCTCGCCGCCAATGTTCGCAAATTCTGCCAAAGTGTCCTGAAAGAGGTGTTTTGAGGCGGGAGATTAAATTAGTAGATGCACCCTGATTAATAAACCCCAGCCAATTTTGGCCGGGGTTTTTTTTAGCTCAAAAGCTGCATTAACCAATTAGGCTAAATCGCCTCAAAAGACTGCACCTCAAGAACCGGGCCGATCATAGCAAAAGTCATCACATCCTTGCGGACTTCACCTTTAACACTGACTTTCAAACCAGCTTTTTTCAAGTCAGAAGGAGCATCCTTAAGTTCGTAAGTTTCCCCATCTTCGCCGACCAAAGCCCAAGTACCGGGACCCAATCCTTTGCGTTCAATTTCACCTTTGACAGTAATACTCATGCCGATCGCACCTCTGTTTTAATTGCTAAACGCGCCAGTCCGAAACACAGTAAAGCATTGACAATCAAGAATGTTTGTGATACAAAACCTGTGCCCAATCCCCAGACTGTGGGAGACACAAAAGCATTGACCGCTAAACTGCTGGCAAAACCGATCGAAATTGCGATCGCGATCCACTTCCACTGTTGATGTCCCAACAGCAAAGCAATCAAAATCCCAGGAATTAAAACGCTAGCAAAAAAGGGATTCAGCATAATGCTGCCATTAATTGCACCGCCGAGTTCGGGAATAGAACTGCCCATCACCCGCATCGGCCACTGCGGCAAGTCAAATACAAACAAGTTCCGCAGGAAAAAGAACCCAGAACTACCAGCAATCAAGCCACCGGAAAAGCCCCAAGTCCAGGCGAAGGGGAAATAATTCCGCATCAAGAAAGCCAGCAGGTAAGAACCGAGCACCATTGCAATTTTAGGCAACAGGGCGACTGCACCGCCGTCAATCCAAAAGCGGGGGTTGAGATAGCCGTTATCGCGCAGCCAGCGGAAGAAATCGCGGAAGTTAATTTGTCCGCGCTGGGCTAGCTGAACTGCTGCGGCTGCGTCTAGGTGTCCCGAACCAAAATGGTTTAACGGATCTTCAGTGACAGTTCGCGAGGATTGCAAGAGTACGCTGCGAATTTCGTCTGGTTCTGTGATACCGGAAGCCTTGACAAGGGCTGCAACGGCTGCAACGTGGGGAGAAGCCATGCTAGTGCCTTGGTAGCCTTCAAAGACTTCGGCGCCGGTTTCCGGGTCGATCGTACTTTGCAGGATTTTGCCCATTTCAGAACCGCCGGGGGCTGCAATATCAACCCCTGCGCCGAAATTGGAATAACTGGCTTTTTCGTCGTCGGGGCCGAGGGCGGAAACGCCGATGACATGGGGATAGCGGGCGGGATAGGAAGCGGAACTGTCGCCGGAGTTGCCGGCGGCTGCGATGATGACAACGCCTTTAGAGTGGGCGTAGTCGATCGCCTCTTCCATTAACTGACTTTCGCCACCGCCACCTAAACTCATGTTGATGACATCTGCGCCGTTGTCAGCAGCAAATTTAATCGCTTCGGCGATGTCGGAAACCGTGCCGCCACCGCTGCCGCTTAACACTTTTAGTGGCATTAAAGCTGCTTCGTAGGCGATGCCCGCAACGCCGTAATTGTTGTTAGTTGATTGGGCGACTGTACCTGCGACGTGAGTACCGTGGCCGTTGTCGTCGTAGGCTTCGGCGCGATCGTTTACAAAGTCGTAGCCCGGTACAAATTTGGTTTCTTTTAAGTCAGCGACTGGAGTAATGCCCGTGTCAATTATCGCTACTGTTGTGCCGCTGCCTTTGGTTTCGTTCCAGGCAGATTCTACGTTGATACTGCGGAGATTCCACTGCTTGGTATACATGGGGTCGTTGGGAATCTCGAAAGCGCTGTAGACAAAGTTCGGTTCAATGTATTCGGTATCTTTAGCCAAATTTGATTTTCTCAGGGCGTTTAGCAAAGTGCGATCGCCCTTAACTACATATACATTGTCGCCCGCTGAGAATTCGCTGTTGAGTTGGGGTGCGACTTGGTACTGTTGGGCGATCGCATTTACTTCTTTCGCAATCTCAGCAGCACCCAAATCTTCGCGGAAATCCAGCACAATCGAGTCGTAAGTGCCTTGAGTAGCAAGTCCTGGGAAATTAGAAATCGCCCAGCCGAGCCCGATTAAAAATAAGCACAGAAGGAAAAACTTTTTCATGGCCGATCGTCCGTTTAGGGAAGGCTTGTTCCCCACAATAACCCAATTTTCACCGCCAGCGCCAGTTTTCCTTGCTGCGACTTGTGGGGATCTCGCACGCGGGCGTTTGGTAGTTTTCGGCGGTGGCTGTTGCTAGATCAAAAATTGCTCTAATTTCTCGTTTAAATGGCAGAGCAAGTTTTAGGACTTCAATTAATTGTATCATTAGAGAAGATGAGAAACAGAACAAGCCAGTATTTTTAACAAGGGTATTGCATGGAAAGAGGTTTAATGTGGCTGCCACTGCTGGCAATTTTTATTGGGCTGGCTTGGGCTGGATGGAACGAGTATCAAAAGCTGGAAGCGTATCGCGTCTGGGCCGAAAAATTCGCTAAAGCCAAGTACGATATTTATGCTGTACTCGGTCAGCAAGAAGACAGTTTAACTTGGGGAAAACCTACTCGCAGCGGACCTGTGAATTTGCAAACTTTTTCTTTAAAAGACGTGGAGTCGCTGCGGTTGTTAGTCAACTCTCAGGCAGTTGATTTAGAGTCACCGCCGAATTCGGGAAGTCCAATCGCCCTCGAATTTTTGTTGAAAGATGCTGCTGCGGTGCAAGTTCCTTTTACAGAAATTCCTCTAGCGACTAAATGGGGAAAACACTTGCAGCAAGAATTGCAGCGCTTTAGGTAAAAACACTCTCCGGTGGGGCACCGTATAAGATGTGAACTCTGCGGCTTTAAGTTACAAAAGTCTGTAAAGCTAGTAGAAATAGAACTTACGCAACAAATCCTTTGAGCTGCTATCTATAGGGGTGAAGTACCCACGGATCACCCGGAGGACATGAGTTCTTGCAGTAAGTAGTAGGAGTAGTGTCCCCGTACCTAGCCCGCTCAGGTTCCGTGCTTACCTTATAGTTAAAGTTATTGACCAGCGCGTCCTAAAACAGCTAAATTGCCAGCCCCCCAATCAGCGGAATGCAAACACAAGAATTTTTACAGCGCTATCAACAGGGAGAGCGCAACTTTGGTCACATTGACCTTAGCGGCGCTAGTTTAAGCGGTGTTAACCTGCGAGAAATAGACCTCACTGGTGCTAACTTGACCGGTGCTAATTTGAGCTGGTCTTTTTTGAGCAATGCCAAGTTGATAGGGGCTTGTTTGCGGCGCGCGGATCTCCGCAGTGCGGGGCTGGCTGGGGCTAATCTGAGCGGGGCAAATTTGAGCGGGGCAAATCTTGCTAAAGCGGATTTGCGCCTTGCTTGTTTGGAAGCAGCAGAACTCAATTGGGCCGCGTTCCCGGAAGCGGATTTGGGCGGTGCTAATCTTCAGGGAGTTAAATCTGACCAAATTAATTTTGCCGGGGCTAAACTCGACGGCGCGAAGTTGATGGCGGCGGAATTGATGGAGGCTAATCTCAACCGCGCCAGTCTTGTTGGTGCTAATTTAACGGGCGCTAATTTGCGGGAAGCGCATTTAGTGGAAGCGAATTTGCGATCGGCAATTTTAATCGGTGTAAATTTGATTGAATCTGACTTGAATGGCGCTCAAATGCGATCGGCAAATCTGACGGGCGCTGACTTGCACCGATCTGTTCTGGCGGGGGCGGATTTGACTGAGGCGGTGCTGGATAACGCTGATTTGAGTCGAGCTAATCTGGCGGGTTCTTATTTATTGAAAGCGAGTTTCAAGAAGGCCCTTTTGTTGCGAGCTAACCTGCAAGGAGTGTATTTGCTGCGGGCGGATTTGAGCGAAGCTAATTTGCGAAGTGCTGATTTGCGGAAAGCTGATTTGAGTGGCGCTTATTTGATGGATGCGATGTTGGGTGAGGCGGATTTAAGAGAAGCTTGTTTGATTGAGTGCCGTTTGATTCGGACGAATTTGGAGGGGGCGCAGCTTACGGGTTGCTGCATTCAAAATTGGCAAGTTCAAGATGTCGATCTGTCGAGAGTTGACTGCAGCTATGTTTTTACTCAGTTTGATTATACTGCGAAAGTGGCGGCAAATCGCTTTCCGGTCGATCGCGATTTTGAGTCGGGGGAATTGGGGCGGCAGCATCAAGAGGACAGTTCTGTTGTCAAGGTGTCTTTTGAGGAAGCTCCTAATTGGGAGGCGGTGGTTTTTACGCTGCGTCGGGTGGAGTTGGAAAGCCGCGAACTCAAATTGAATGTTCAATTTTTTGAGTCTGCGGGAGAACAAAATTTACTGAGGCTGAGCGCGAACCGTTTGGTGAACGGCAAGATTTTGGGCGATCGCATTTTGGAGCTTTATCCAGATATGTTGGAAAAGGTTTTAGCCAAGGGCGCTGAAATTTTGAGTTTGCTCGACTTGGCTGTTCCTAGTAACAATGCGGAGCCGACGGAGCCGAGTCACAAAGAAATACTGCTCAGAAGACAGGAAATCTACCAGCGAATGGTGCGCCAAATTTCGTTTATTTTGATGTCTCAGACGCCGGATAAATTCTCCGAAAGCGTGCAGCGGCTGTTGGATTATTTGAAGCAGCAAGGTATCCCGACAGAGCAGATTCAAAAGAAAGTCATCAGTCAGGCGATCGTGCAGCGGGCGAAGCAAGACCCGGGTTTTCGGGAACAGTTGCTCGCGTGGGAGAAAACGGCTTCGGATCGCGTTCGTGGTTCGATGATGGGGGAAGCGGTCCGGTATGCAATTACCCTTTTGATCGATTATTAACAGTTAATTGTTAAGATTTTAAGCCGGAGAGTGGCTCATACCCGCACTTGCTCCTCGGCGTCGGAAACGGAAAGCGATCGTGCATTACTGCCCAGCAATACCCGGTGTTTCGGGAACAGTTGCTCACGTGGGAGAAAACAGCTTCGGATTGCGAGCGTTGTTCGGTAATGGGGGAAGCGGTGCGGTTTGGGATGCCCTGTTGTGGGAATGAATACACACAAAATCTTACCCCCATTCAAAATCTTACAACCGTATATCGATTTAACGGTGCGGTTAATTAGAATAAAGTTCAGGCTCCTCCTTCAAAAGCTTACACAACTCATCCAAATCTTTCTTACTGTGTTCAATTAGTTTTTCACCTCTGTTCTCTAGGTACTCAATATTACTGGGACTGGCGTTGTCGATTTGATCGTGACCATTATCGCTACTCAATTGAAGTTGAAAACGATAGTAGTTGCGGTTATTTTCTTGATTTCTTTTAGTCACCATTAGCTGAGCAAGTTCATACGCAACCGATTCACTTTGGCCATCTAGAACAACGTTAAGTAAGGGAATAGCCCATTTTATTTGACCCCAATTTTTTGCTTCTTTATACTTATATTTCTTAGTTAGTGATCCCGTACCCAAAGAAACAACAAGGGTCTCAGTACGTTGTAGTTCTTCACCAGTCTTTTTCTTGTAAGAAATCATCGCCTCCATCATTGCAAGTGAGGAAGGATTATTTGCAAAAATTCCGCCGTCTACCAAAGCGTAATATCCCTCCTCGGTATGATGTCCCGTTTCGAGTTGGTAGGGTGGAAAGAATGTCGGTGCAGCAGAAGTTGCCATTGCTGCTTCCCACATTTTGAATCCCGTACATACTTTCCGGCTATCAAAACTCTTGATTTCCTCTGCGTCCCGATTGCTTGTAAAAAAAATTGGTGCTCTGAGTTCGATATCATAGCTCGGGATGAAAATTTCTCGTAATGCCTCTTCAACCTTAGCTTCACCTAAAAGCTCCTTTAAAACTTGTTGCCTACCTTTTGGGTTGTGCTTGGGTTGTAACAAATCATCAAAATCCAGTGGAACATACTCATTAAAAATCTTTTTTCCATATTTGCGATAGAAATTTACAAGTTCGGCAGCGGTATACTCTGGCTCACTATTGATGCTAGAGTCTGAGTTCTTTCTAGTTAAACCAAGTGCTAAAATTCCTCCTGTTGAAGTGCCTGCAATAAAATCAAACATTGTTGCTATGCGTTTTCCTGTGCGCTCTTCAATGTAGTTGAGAACGATCGCAGGAATAATACCCCGGATACCACCACCATCAATTGAGAGAATTCTTCTCTTGAATTTAGTCGCCATCACATTTACTCCTTTAGATATTGCTTAAGTTGTCAAGATAAATGAAACAAACTCATACAGCATCAAAATACCAATAACCAACGTCATCATATGGTTTCCGGTTGCCTCGGAATCAGAAAATCGAGTCAACAGTTAACACTCAACCATTCAGTTTTTGGCTCTCGACTAAACAGTCAACAGTCAACAATCATGAGGAGTGCAACCGGAATTGATATGAATCCAACCCGTTATTAGTGCGGTAAATTGCTGAGGGCGTGCCAAGTTCTATAGCCTACAATTCCATCTTGCGGTAAAGCCTTGCTCAGTTGCAATTGTCGCACGGCTACATCTGTCATCGGCCCGAAGAATCCGTCACTGAATCCGAAATAGTATCCATTGATTTTTAAGACATTTTGAACAATTTTAACAGCATTACCAGAACTGCCCTTCATGACGACCGGCATATTCACAGGTGCACCAGAGTATAGTGCTTCCCAAGTGATAGGGCCGACAATCCCATCTTCTTTTAAAAAGACCCGGTGTTGATAGCCTTTGACCGCGTTCTGAACTTGGACACCGAAGATACCGTCAATCGGGCCAAAATAATAACCCCAATGATATAGAAGCTGTTGTAGTTCTTTGACAGCTTGACCTGTTGAACCCATTTGTAAAGTGGGTTTGTTTACTCCCGTGGTTTCAGCAAATGCAAGAGTTGATTGAGCAGTAGTATCGGCGACGAGAGCCATAGTTTCATTGTTCAAGCTTCTTTCTTCGGTGTACATAATGTGCTTCCTCTCAACATTTAAGTTTTGATGTTTGATATTTCAGGTATAACTGGTGGAATTTGTGGATGCACAGTCACTTTTTCGAGTGTCACTCATTTGAGTGTCACTCGTTTGAGTTAGTCCCAGTGTTAACTGTTAATATCTCTTCCGGCTGCGGCGGAATGATATTCTGAAAGAATGTTAAGAGTGCAAGGAGGACAAGTTATGTCTAAACGCCTAAAGTTGGAGCCTCCTCAAACTCCAGAAAGAAGAGCAGGCATGATGAATTTTTCAGGGTGTCTAAAGGATTATTTCCACTTACCAGTCTTGGCTACGTAGCCGGCGGCCCGCTAATGCCCGCACTTGCTCTTCTGCGTCGGAAACTGCAAGCGATCGCAACAGCGGCACAACTCCCGGATTTTCGGGATAATGTTCGATAATCGCTTCGAGCGCTGTAAATCGGGGATTGTAAGGAAAAGAACCGTTTTGATTGTCAGGATCGCTCAAAGTTTGATCGCGCAAAAACTCAAACATTCCCGGCTCATCTTTCCATCCCCGCATTAACTCTACCAGGGCGATCGCCCGCACCTGCGAATCTTCATCCTTTTGAGATCTACTTTTGAGCCACTCGAAAGTTTGAGACTGATTTGTCCGTGCCCGGGCTAACTTTTGCAAAGCGATTTGCCTGACAGCGGGACTCTCATCGCCCTCTGCTTGAGCCTCCAGCAGCATCCAAGTTTCAGGATTGTCCGGCCAGTTGTAAGCGAGTTCAAGCACCGCCGCTTGCCGCACCAGCGCTTCCCCAGAATCGAGCTGAATTTTCAGCCAACACAAGGTTTCCGGGTCGTCTGGCCACCCCCGCACGATCGATCGCACAAGCACGCTCAGCAAGTGAGAATCATGCTCCAACTCGACCCTGCTTTTGAGGAAAGGCAGCGTCTCGCCCCGGTGAGACCAGCGTTTTGCGATCTCTTCCACCGCAGTTTCTCGCACGTTGAGGTGTCTGTCAGACGCGGCGAGATTTTGCAACCAGCCAAAGACTTCGATACTTCCTGATGCCACTGCGGCGACAGCCTCCACTACTACTTGTCGCACAGTCCAGTAATCCTCGGAATCAGCTATTTTTTGCAGCAGGGGCAGGGTTTCTGGATGGTCGGGCCAACCTGCGGCTATCTGTTGTAGGGCTATTTCGCGCAGGTCGGCGTCGCGATCGCCCAATGCTATATTTTTCAAAAAAGTCAGAGTTTCGGGGTTCCCGGGCCAGCCAGAGGCAATTGCTTGCACTGCGGAGCGCCGGACACTCGAACTCGCGTCGGACTCGGCTTTAGTTTTCAGCAGTGGGTAAATGTCTGGTTCGTCGGGCCAGTGCGAGGCCAATTCTTCTAAGGCTGCTGTCCGCACTTCTTTGCTGCTGTCGGATTCGGCTAGGCTTTTCAGCAGCAGGCCAACGTCGGCTGCGGCGGGCCAGCCCGCTGCCAACTCCCGCACCGCTACGGTTCGCAGGATAGAACTTCCTGTCTGGGCAAGGTTTTTGAGCAGGGAGGCCGTGCCTAAAAGGCTGTGCCAACCTCTGGCTATTTCTTGCCACGCACAGACTCGCACTCCCAAATTTTCGTCGGATTCGGCGGCGGTTCTCAGCAGCAGCAAGGTATCTGTGCGATCGGGCCAATTAGAGGCCAATTGTTCGAGTGCTGCGGTGCGAACTGCGGGACTTTGATCAAACTGAGCCAAGGCAGTCAGCAGCGGCAAGGTATCGCTCGTGTCTGGCCAACCACAAGCCATTTCTCGCACACAGGTCGATCGCACTGCCCAGCTTCCATCTGATTTGGCGAGGTTTTTGAGCATCAGGTAAATTTCAGGCTGCTCTGGCCAACCACGGGCTATTGCTTCGACTGCTGTGGCTCGGACTTCGCCACAGTCGGTGGAGTGAGCGAGTATTTTCAGCCAGGGCAGGGTTTGCGGGTCGTTTTTCCAAGTTTGGGCGATCGCCGCGATCGATCGATTGCGAATTTGATAAGTTTCCTGCAATTCTTGAGCGCTTTGATAAAGAATCAGGAAACCCGTACCGTATTGCGATAACTTTTTTAAAGCATTTAACAGTTTTTTGGCGGTTTTTTTATTAACATCATTTTTAACTTTTAACAGGCATTGTGCTGCTAAAAACAAATTAATAAATTTTTCTTGTTGACCGTTTTGATCTGTGAGATATTCTATAATTTGGCTCGCTGTTTCTTTGTCGAGCTTAACTGCAATTTCTCTGAGGACTTCGTGCAAAGATTCGTCCCGCCAGTGCTGGCCGAAAACTTGTATGTTGAGTTCGCCCCAAGTCAGTTGACCGATTTTGAGTTGGGCATGGATTAACTCTGCTACAGTCTGGGGATTATTTTCGGAAACAAGTTTTTTTAACAACATACCGATACCCTGCCCCTGAAGTTTGTTTGCATTGAAAATCCTCGCATCAGCTCGGATATTAGTTGAGATTTTTTGAGCGATGCTGGAGTATGGAACCAATCGACTCTATTTTATACGAAAAATACTGAGTCGGGAGGGCCCCAAGGCAAAATCCGCCAGCACCCACAGGAATGTTAGGTGGTGGCGGATGGCGATCGAACAATTAAGCCCCTGAATCTAACTAACAGCTACTTGGACGCGACCGGCTACAACCCGAACCGCAAAAGTAGGAATCTTTACCGTTTCATCATCCAGACATTGCCCGGTAGTGAGACTAAAGTTTTGCTTGTAAATGGGAGAAGCAACTTTGAGAGTGCCGTTGCGATCGCCCACAAGTCCCCGCGACAAAACAAAAGCTTTGCTAAACGGGTCGTAATTGCTAAGCGCATAAACTTCATCCCCGTTTCCCACTCGGAAAATCGCGACTTGTTCGCCTTTAACTAAAGCGCAAACTCCAGTATAAGGGGCGATCGCATCGAGAGAACACACATCTACCCAAGTTGTTACTGTATCGGAAACTTGTAATGATTGAACCATCTTCTTTTCCTGTTAATTTACTTCAATCTCGTTCCCAGTCTCCGGCTGGGAACGTAGGTTTCGAGGCTCTGCCTCGCCGAAGGAGGCTCTGGCTTACGGTTCGAGGAGGCATAGCCTCCGGGACTTCATTCCCAGGCAGAGCCTGGGAACGAGATTAAACGAGATTAAATCTTGCTCGCTCCCCTTAGCAAGGGGAGGGCTGGGGAGGGGTTATTCCGAAACTCCAACCAGAGCCTTTTCATGTTCGTTAGCAGGCCGCGTTTGTCCCCGTTCCGCAACACGAACAATACTCGGATCGGGCAAATCGGAATTCACAAAATGCTGGAACCGCTGCACCTTTTGTGGGTCTTCAATCGTCGTTTTCCACTCACATTGATAAGTATTCACTAAATGTTCCATCTGCGCTTCTAATTCAGCACAAATGCCCAGAGAATCCTCAATTATCACCTGTTTCAAGTATTCAATGCCGCCCTCAAGCTTGTTCAACCAAGTAGCAGTGCGTTCCAATCTGTCGGCGGTGCGGATGTAGAAAACCAAGAATCGATCGATATACTTAATCAGCGTTTCCTTATCGATATCCGTCGCCAGCAAAACCGCGTGCTGTGGCTTAATGCCGCCATTGCCGCACACGTACAAATTCCAACCATTCTCTGTCGCAATTATCCCAAAATCCTTGCTTTGAGCTTCCGCGCATTCGCGAGTGCAACCAGAGACAGCAGATTTGAGCTTGTGGGGCGATCGCAAACCACGATACCGCAATTCAACCTCGATCGCCAAACTCGTTGAATCCTGCACCCCAAAGCGGCACCAAGTGCTACCAACACAAGATTTTACAGTACGCAGAGCCTTACCGTAAGCGTGTCCCGACTCAAATCCCGCATCAATCAACCGACGCCAAATATGTGGCAATTGATCCACGCGAGCTCCAAACAAATCAATCCGTTGCCCGCCAGTAATCTTAGTATAAAGCCCAAAATCCCTGGCAACTTCACCCAAAACAATCAACTTATCGGGAGTGATTTCTCCTCCCGGTATTCGCGGCACCACCGAATAAGTACCGTCGCGCTGAATGTTTGCCAAAAAGTAATCGTTCGTATCTTGCAAACCGACGTGAGACTTCTCTAAAATATGGTCGTTCCAAGTAGAAGCCAGCATCGAACCAACAGCAGGCTTGCAAATTTCGCAACCCTTACCTTTGCCGTGTCTTTCAATCAACTCCTCAAAGGTTTTAATCTCTTGAGATCGCACTAAATGGTACAATTCTTGACGAGAATATTCAAAATGTTCGCAGAGATTATTTTTGACTGCAAACCCAGCTTTTTTCATCTCCGACTTGAAGATATCCGTCACCAAAGGCACGCAGCCACCGCAGCCAGTCCCAGCTTGAGTGCATTTCTTGACGCTGGCAACATCTGTTAAATTGCGATCGCGAATCGCTTCACAAATCTGCCCTTTAGTAACATTATTGCAAGAACAAATTTGAGCCGAATCCGGCAAACTGTCTACTCCAAAACCCGCCGGGACTCCCCCTTCTCGCGGTGGCATTAACAAATCTTCGGGATGCGGCGGCAGAGCAATTTCATTTTGCATGAATTGCAGCAACGTGCCGTAAGCCGAAGCATCTCCCACGAGAATTCCGCCTAAAATTCGGCTGCCGTCTTGATTTAAAACTAATTTTTTGTAAATGCCTTGGAAGGTGTCAGTGACAACAATTTCTTTAGCATCGGCTGACTTGGGAAAAGGATCTCCAAAACTAGCGACATCCACCCCCAATAATTTGAGTTTAGTGGACATATCCGCACCTGTAAAAGTGCTTGTGGAACGGGCATCCTGCCTGTCATCGGCTGCACTGCCCAAAATATCTGCCGCTACGCTTGCCATTGTATACCCAGGCGCAACTAAGCCGTAGATGCGATTTTGATACAGCGCGCATTCTCCGATCGCATAAATGTCAGGATCGGAGGTTTGGCAGCTATCATTTATGATTATGCCACCGCGTTCTCCTACTTCTATACCGCAACTTCGGGCAATTTCGTCGCGGGGGCGAATGCCAGCAGAAAACACTATCATATCTGTTGCCAATTCCGAACCGTCAGCAAACAGCATTTTAGTAACTTTGCCATCTTCGCTGACAATTTCTGTGGTAGATTTGCTGGTATGAACCGAAACCCCCAACTCTTCTATTTTGCTGCGGAGAATTGCCCCGCCAATTTCGTCAACTTGCACGGGCATCAGCCGCGACGCAAACTCAACAACGTGAGTTTTTAGACCCATATTTTGCAGAGCGTTAGCACACTCTAGACCTAACAAACCGCCGCCAATTACTACACCAGTTTTGCAATTTTTAGCGTAATCTGACATCGCCTCCAGGTCATCAATTGTCCGGTAAACAAAAGTTCCTGTAGCGTCTTTGCCTTTAATTGATGGCACAAATGGATAGGAACCAGTCGCGAGAACAATTTTGTCGTAGGAAACTTCTAAACCGTTGGCTGAATAAACTATTTTTTGTTCCCGATTGATGGCGACTGCTTTGTCGCCGATGTAAATTTGGATGCCGTTTTCTTGGTAAAATCCCGGTGCAACTAAAGATAAATCTCCCGCTGTTTTGCCAGAGAAAAATCCGCTGAGGTTTACGCGATCGTAAGCAACGCGCGGTTCTTCACAAAAAGTAATTAAATTCCAGTGTTTGGCAGCATCCGAGCTGACCATTAACTCTAGGAACTTGTGACCTACCATGCCATTGCCAATTACAATGAGGTTTTTTTTGGCTGTCATTAGAATCTCTTTTATCCCGTTTATCAGTCGTTGGGTTTATTAATATAAGACTTTATTGTAAATTTTTGTACTTATATATACAAAAAATGGATGTTTATGCAATTGTCGAATACTCCCGATTGCATTTTTGCATGATGTCTGCGATCGAGGTAAATACGGTGCTTCACCTAAGTCTTTTTGACAAAAAGATTAGTATTATACTAGGAAGGACTCTAGACTTTTATAATTTTTAATTATTATTTAACTAACAAGCGGCAAGTCCCGCGCCCAAAACCGTACGAGTGAAGTGAGGGGATGAAAACGCACAAATTAAGTGAGTTGAATGCCCACTTGATTTATAACTATTCTCGCATATGAGGAATACTGTAGCATCAGCGCTGGGTAGTTCACGCTCCCATGCCCGAATACTGCTTCAATCCCTGCCGCCAAAGCCAGCGATTCCACACAAAAAACACCGCACTCCAACCCAACATTACCAACAAACCGCGGCCTACATCTACGGGTAATCCTATCAAGATTGAAGCGGGAAAATGAATCAAATAAGGAAAAGGCGTCCACAAAACTACTTCGCGCACGGGTGCAGGAAACACTTCTAGCGGCGCGATAAGTCCCGATAAAAACAGGTAAATTAGAAACCAGAATTGCTCGATCGCACTTGCCCTTTCCAGCCAAAAAGCAAACAGCGCAAAGGTATACTGTATAAGAAACCGCAGACAAAAAGCCAATATAATAACCAGCGAAAAAAGCAAAAACCTGCCCAAACTCGGCAGCCAAAAAGACTGCGGGTAAAGTGCAAAAAACAGCAGCACTAATCCCAATACAAACGGCAGCCTCGCAAACCTTTCGGAAATGTGAGATACGAAGTGGTGCCATACGGGATCGAGAGGCTGTAACAATCTATTAGATAGCCTGCCTTGCACTACTTCCTTTTCAAACTCCCAAATCACCCAAACTACATTTGTTTGCCTGACAATGAAAGCAGCTAAAAAATAACGGGCAAAGTCGATAGAATTCAGCCCAAATTGACCCGTTTCTGCCGCCTGCATCCAGACACCCATCAAGATAAACGGCAAAGCTCCCGACAGCGCCCACAAAAACAATTCCGCCCGGTATTCGAGCATATAAGCATAGTAGGTAACTAGCAAAGTTTTAGCAATTCTAACAATTCTGTTCATATCAATTTTAGAGTTAATTTTGAGGTGTTAGTAACGGGCTAAAAGCCGTTCCACAAAAACACTGAATCTCTACTGAAACAGGCATCTTGCCTGTTTTTTGGGGTTAGCAACGGGCTAGAACCCCGTTCCACAAAAACACTAAATCTCTAGTGTAACAGGCATCTTGCCTGTTCTACTTTATCAGTCTAGTAGAACAGGCAAGATGCCTGTTATAGAGAATGATCTTATCCAAAAAACCTTACACTTTTCCCGTGCGAAAAACTCTACCAATTACCTCTTCAATTGGCGGGTCGGTAACAGTTAAATCTATTACGTCCAAGTCCGCCAAAATCTTCGCCACGCTTACCGTCAGCTCTTCCCTTTTCACCAAAAACCGCACCGATTGTCCCTCAATAGATTCTACCTCGCCGTAAGCAAAAGCACTATCTTTTGCCAGCGGCTTAGCTAATTTTACCTGAACTTCCCGATAAGGTGCAAACCTGTCGAGCAATCCGTCTAAACTGCCATCATAAACTAATTGCCCTTCATGGATTAACAAAACGCGCTTGCACAAAGCAGTAATGTCAGCCATGTAATGGCTCGTCAACAGCACCGTTGCTTGATAGCGCTCGTTATATTCTCGCAGAAATTGCCTGACGCTAAACTGTGCGTTTATATCCAAACCTAAAGTCGGTTCATCTAAAAATAATACCTCCGGCTGGTGCAGCAGGGCCGCCATCAATTCAGCTTTCATCCGTTCGCCTAAAGAAAGCTTTCGTACCGGCTGATTCAACTTGCCTTCTAGTGACAGCATCTCTGTTAATTCTCCGACTCGCCGTCGATAATCTGTATCGGGAATGCCGTAGACTGCGGCATTGATTCGTAGAGAGTCAAGCACGGGTAAATCCCAAATTAACTGCTGTTTTTGCCCCATCACTAAGGTAATTTTTTGCAAAAAATCGGCTTCGCGACGGAAAGGAGTACGATCGCACACTCTCACAGTACCAGCCGAGGGATAAATCAAACCAGTCAGCATTTTCAGCGTAGTAGTTTTGCCCGCACCGTTAGCACCGAGAAACCCCACCACTTCCCCCGGTTCAATACTGAAAGAAACGCCCTCAACTGCTTTGATATTGCGGTAAGTGCGACTAAAAAAGTGTCGCACTGTTCCTTTAAGCCCCGGTTCTTTAATCGCTACCGGATAAACTTTGCTCAAGTCTTCAACTAAGATAATTGGCATCGGTTCAAATTTTAACTTTTATTTTAATCTAGGGTATTTCCATCAGGCTTGTGCCAAGATGGAGCGATCGAGCTGTCTATTAGGGTGCGCCAGCGATTGCTCGATCGCGAGTCAGGAAGTAACTATGTTCTGGCGCACCCTAATAAGCTGTAGAATATTGCACAATATCCATGCTCACATCGCACAAAGTTTACAATTATGGTACTCACCCCAGATAATTCAGACATCCCTCGTTTGGTAGGAGACAATTCTCCTGAAAATATTACACTTGCACCAGGACAACTTGCTAGTTTTCCTGGGGGACTTTGGATGGTGGGCGGCAATGATACTGTCAGGGGCGCGTCAGATGCAGAACGGATTTTCGGTAACGATGGTAAAGACAGTCTGTTAGGTGGTGTCGGCAGTGATTCTATTTACGGTGGCAAAGATGATGACGATGTTTTGGGAGAAATTGGCGAGGATTTCTTGACAGGAGATAGAAATAGCGATTTCCTTGATGGGGGTGCGGGAAATGATTTGCTGCGTGGAGGACAAGGTGTTGATTTGTTAGTGGGCGGTGACGGTAATGATACTTTAATTGGCGATAGAGAGGTGGATATTTACCAAGGTGGTGCAGGGAGCGATGTCTTTGTTTTGCGAGTCGATCAAGCGGGAAGCAGATTAGTTGGAATAGAAGTTTCTGACGCGGTAATTGTGGATTTTGATAAGTCTAGCGATTCGATTGGCATTAGTGTGGCATTTACCAGTAGCAATATCTCCTTGGAAGAGGTAAGTTATAGCTTGAACGATCCGAGACTGCTGCTGATCGATCCTGCAAGTATAGCCGGTGGAACTAGCTTATTAGCCAAGGGCGGCATCTCCCAGCGAAGTCTCGATCCCGATGGCAACGGCCGTGTGGAAGCTACTAATATTAGATTTGGTTTTACTAATGCTTTGTTGGGTACTGTGTTGAACGTGACCCCAGCCGATTTAAACGGTCGTTTTATTAATGCTAATGCTTTGCTTTAATTCGTTGCTTATATATTTTTAGTAGGGTGCGCCTAGCGCACCTTACCCATTACGCATTATCTAACTCACCGTCAAAACTGCGCGATAGCGCACTTGATTGTCCCGGACTTTCTGCACTGCTTCATTCGCTTGTGCGATCGCAAAAACTTCGATAATCGGCTCAATCCCAAACTTCTCTGCAATTGACAGCATTTCATTAATCATAGCGCGACCGCCGATCGGCGAAGCCATAATTCGCCGTCGCTTCATCAGCAACGGAAACAAGGGAATGCTCAAAGGTGCGTCGGGAACTCCCACAAAAGCAAGCGCACCGTCAGAATCGAGAAAATCAATGTAAGGAACCCAATCTAAAGCAGCAGGAACAGTGCTCAACAAAATATCTAATTTGCTGCTGGGCGCTTGAGGAATTTCGCCTTTTCCTACTACAATAGCTTCGTCCGCCCCCATTTTCTGTGCAAATTCTGCCTTATCTTGGGAAGTAGTAAAAACTGTAACGCGGTTGCCTAATTTTTTCGCAAATTGCACTGCCATGTGTCCCAATCCGCCGATGCCGAGAATGCCAATTTCTTGCCCGGAACTCATCCCCGCATTCCGCAAACCAGCGTAAACCGTAATTCCGCCGCACAACAGCGGCCCCGCTATTTTGGAATCGATGCCTTTGGGAATAGGAAAAGCAAACCGGGAATCTACCATCAAATAATCGGCAAAACCGCCCGGGCCTGTAACAATTAATCCCTGGTTTTCATCGCAGAGATTTTCGTTACCGCGCAAGCAGTCGCGGCACTGCAAACAAGACGACCTTTGCCAGCCGACACCAACGCGATCGCCCACTTTTAAATGAGTCACTTGCGGCCCTATTTCTGCCACTTCTCCGATAACTTCGTGGCCCGGAACGAGGGGATATTTTGATTGACCCCAGTCATTGTCAATCATGTGTAAGTCTGAGTGACAGATGCCGCAAGTTAAGACTTTTATCAGACATTCATGTACTTTGGGAGGTTCAACATCGAATTTGTATTCTTCAAGCAATCCCCCTGTTTTTTTAGCTGCCAGTGCTTTGATTTGCATGGTGGTGTTTCCTGGTTTGTTTGCCATTATAGTGTTCGGGGCGGGTTTAGCAGTCTCTTTCTTTAGTTGTATATATTCAAGGGAAGCTGCCACTAGGACTCAGGCGCGTTACTAATAATTTGTCTGGTGCGCCCTGGGTACCTTACCAGTTACCAATTATCCATTACCAATTAGTCTCACAACTTGCCTTTTTCCATTGCCCACTGCATCAAACCGGGGAACAAACGATAAGCTTCCGATGCCAAAAAAGCAGGGCCGACGGTAACTTCTGCACGCTGATTTTTCACAGCATCCCAGATAGCTTTAGCAATATCTTCTGGCTGAGTTGCCCACTCAGATTTCAGCATTTTGCTCATTTGCTGACGGCGCGATTCGACGGCGGGTTCGTCTCGATCGCGAAATTGAGCTCTTTCTAAAAAATCACTGTTAATCAGGCCCGGATGCACGGCGCAAACGTGAATACCTTGAGGCGCTAATTCCAATCGCAAAGTTTCTGTTAAACCGGTTACTGCATATTTGCTGGCACAATAAGCAGTCATTTGAGGCAAAGGCATTTTGCCACCAATAGAACCAACATTGACTATTGTCCCTGTTTTTCGTTGCAAAAAATGTGGCAAGATTTCTTGAATTGTGTTAACGCAACCCCAAAAATTGGTATTCATTAATTGCTGCCAGTCTTCGGAGGTAGTGTGCTCGATCGCCCCCGTGAGACAAATGCCAGCATTGTTAACTAAAACATCTATGTTACCGCAGGCATCTAGGGCTTTTTGGACGATCGCGCGCACTTGTTGACTGTCGCCAACATCCCCCGGGATAGCGACAGCCGAAGTGCCTTCTCGCTGCACTTGAGCCGCTGCTGCTGCCAATCTCTCTGGCTGGCGAGCTACCATAACTACATCGTAACCTTTACTTGCAAATAAAATTGCTGTTGCTTTGCCGCTTCCTTGAGAAGCGCCTGTAATCAAAACTGTAGGAGCCATAGATAGTTATAAATTGTAAGTGGGTAATTTGTTTTTTACGATATTGAAACTATAACAGAGGTCTGGTAATTTTAGGGGGGCTCTATATTAATAATTATTGACTATAGGAATTCTTTGTGCTTCGGGAATAGGCTTTTTTTAACGAACCGCGTAAGCGCTAGGACACGAAGCAAGAGAGGAGAGGAGAGGAGAAGAAGAGAATAGAAATTATTCATAATTTGTGCGAAAATTGCTTTGTAAATTTTCCAAATGCCCAATGCCCAATGCCCAATGCCCAATGCCCCATGCTTAAATAATGAATCTTCCGAAACAAACGCCTAATTGGTCGATCGCCCTAGTGTTAATTATCGGCGTTTTAGCCGTCTCAACTTCCTCAATCTTAATTCGGCTGGCTAACTTTTCAGCAGGGGCGGGCGGTTTGGGTTTCAGTTTGGTACTCGCGGCCTCTCGTCTGACTTTATCTGCTTTAATTCTGCTTCCGGCTTGGCGGAAAATTCAGTGGAACGCGCTGGAACCGGGAGCTCGGCGCTATGCTGCTGCTGCGGGTTTGTGTCTCGCCCTGCATTTTGCCCTCTGGATTACCTCACTTTCTTATACTTCGATCGCCGCCTCGACGGCCCTTGTCACCACTAATCCTGTCTGGGTAGCGCTTTTGTCGCGCTTCTGGTTCGGGGAAAAACTCAGCAAAATGTCGATCGCTGGCATTACTATAGCCCTGACTGGGGGAATGGCGATCGCCCTCGGAAGTGCGGGCGCAGCCCATGCTGGCAGCAGCCAACTGCTGGGCGATTTCCTGGCTCTGGCTGGTTCCTGGGCTGTCAGCTTGTATTTGCTGCTGGGCCGGGAAGCTCAGCGGCGGGGACTGGGAATTGGTGGATATATCGCGATCGCCTATACTGTTGCTGCGATCGTCCTGCTGCCTCTCCCCTTCGCCTTCGGCACTACTTATACTAATTACCCCGACATTGTATATTTTTATATTTTGTTAACGGCTGCTTTGCCTCAGTTAGTCGGCCACACCATTTTGAACTGGGCGGTAGTGCAGATTTCCCCAACTCTGGTAACTCTTGCCATCTTGTTTGAACCGGTTGGGGCGAGTTGGTTGGGTTATTTGCTGTTTGGGGAAGTGCCGGCGCCGGCGGTACTCGCAGGTGCTGCGGTGCTGCTGTTGGGGGTAGCAACCGCTACCCTCGGAGCAAAAAAAATTACTGTCAACAGTTAAGAGTTAACAGTTTTCGACATTGCCACTACACTTGCCGTGAGTCAGAATAAAACAAATTAGGGCTTAAAAACCCCAATAACTCATCAGTGAAATATCGATTCAAAACTATCAAAGGTCTGAGTAATGACTAATAATACTCGGCGGCCTTTAGGAGAATAAAATTATGCTGCCAGAACAACTACAGCGGATCATCGGCTACTTTATCGAAGAAGCCACAGAACAGATCCAAATTATCGGGCAAGGCTTGCAAGGTTTGCAAAACACCGTGCCAGAACCCCAAAGAATACACCAGCTCATCCGAGCCTCGCACTCGATTAAAGGGGGAGCAGCTATGCTCGGATTTAGCAGCATTCAGCGCATTGCTCATCGGTTGGAGGATTATTTAAAGCTGCTTAGAGAATGTCCGATCGCCATTGATAGCAGGCTACAATCGCTCTTAACCGAAGTTTTTGATATTTTAGCCGCCCTCGTGTCCAAGGTTTCTAAGGGTTTTGGGCTCAACCACGAAGACGCAAACCAAATGCTCTCCCTCGCCGAACCGGTTTTTGACGAACTCGACGCTTACCTGAGATTGCGAATTCCTACTCGCCTGACTGTGAGAGCTACTACGGACGAACATATTCACGTTTTCTCCGGTTACTGCACCTCCCTGAGCGAATTTTCCTCGGCTATCGCTTCGCGCGTTGGTTTGCTGGGAGGCACTATTACCCGCCACGATCAGGATAGCCAGGGGATACGCCTGTGTATTGACATTTACCTGCCGCCTTACACCAGGATCGAAAACATCCGCCAAGCTGTCGAACTCTCGGGCGCTATTATCGGGAATGTTCAGACGCAGCGGGACTTTTCGCTGCTGGCGACTGCAGATTATCCGGTTTACCAAAGTGCGATCAAACCTCCCGCAATTTGCATCGGATGCCGCTACTATTACGGCAGAAGCGACGGCGGCTACCTGCTCAACTGCACGATCCATCCCCGCGGCCCGGAAACCGAAGATTGTCGCGATCGCGAACCGGAATAAGCGCTGAAAACTCAGCCCTCGGAACTACGATTGGCCACCCGAAAAACTTTCTTCTGAAACCAATATTTTCCCGGAAACATTTCACATTACCCCTGCCTATTTTTTTTTGAGTTGCTAGATAATTAGATCTTTCTCTGTTAGACAACTAAATCCTTGTTCCTTCTGAAAGCTCCCCTAACAACTGATACCGCAACTCTAATTAATTGCATCATGCTTGCAGGATGAGCTATCGCCCAGACATTGATTGTCAGACAAGTGATTCCCATAACTAGCAAGATGTATGTCGGAGGCATGACTACCCCGATCGCGAACCAGGTAAAAACGTGAAATATCATTGCTGTAGCCCAAAGGCTGGCGACAACTACAGACGCCCAAATTTGCATTCGAGGTCGGTTTAGTCCTATCAAAATCGCTGTCTGCAAAGTAGTCAGCAAGTTTGCCGGAACTAAAAAGGCACAGATAGCTATGCAGTAGGTATGAGAAAATTCAGTAATTGTATTGAAGTCGATCATCAGTCTAATTGTCGGGCCTGTTGGGTATACTTAAAGAGCTTAGCGTGACTTGACTTTCAGATCTTGTCACCCTTACCTTAACTTAATATTTCAGTAAGTAGGCCGCTCTGGAGACGCATTTCTCTCCCCCTTTTGCAGCCGGCAAAATCTTACCACAAATATTAAAGTTTTGGGAAATTATTAAACATACTTGAAGAATGGCAACAATTGCTATGATAATTAACATCGGGAAACGATAGTATAGAAGAGCCAAGTCGATAAATTTTCTAGAAGGCTGAGGCGGCTTGAACAGCCACACATAGGGCAGGCTGATTTTCGACTAAATCATTTTGATGCGCTGATTCTCGGATGATTGATTCTCAGTGTCCGTCCAGGGCTCGATCCATTATGCGATCGAACAATATGAGATTATTATGGAAAAGCCAATTTGCTCTCAAATCTCCAATCATTAGAACCCTCTCGACATTTTACAGCGGAAGACAAAGAAAATGGATCTACAAATCACAATTCCCGCACTCGAAGAAGTTGACTTGACAAACTGCGACAGAGAACCCATTCACATATCGGGGCACATTCAGCCACACGGAGTGCTACTTGTTGTACGAGAACCTGAACTAGAAATACTGCAAGTCAGCGAAAATACGCAAGATTTGTTAGGAGTAGAGCCGGAAAGTGCGATCGGTAGAAATTTGAGCTTATTCTTCAATCGAGTTCAACTAAAAAAACTCAAGCTTTGTTTGTGTAATGAAAACTTAAAAACCGTTAATCCCATTAAACTCTCTGTCATAAACAAAGGTAAATATTTAGAATTTGACTGCATCCTCCACCGAGTAGAAGAAGTATTGATGGTCGAGTTGGAATTAGCCACCAGCCCAGAAAATCTTTCTGTTTTTAGTTTTTATCATTCAGTGAGAGCCACAATCAGCAAAATTCAAAGCGCCAAAAATCTCAAGGAATTATCTCAAATAACTGTAGAAGAAGTCAGAAAAATATCTGGTTTTGATAGAGTGATGGTCTATCAATTTGACCACGAAGGCAACGGCGCTGTAATCGCTGAAGACAAAGCAGAAATGCTGAGTCCTTTCTTAGGATTAAACTACCCAAGTTCAGATATTCCAAAACAAGCCCGACAACTGTATGCGTTAAATTGGCTGAGGTTAATCCCAGATATTAATTATCAACCAGTCCCCCTTGTTTCAGGAAATAATGCTGTCACGACCCAGCCCCGAAACCTGAGTTTCAGCGTATTGAGAAGCGTTTCTCCCATTCACATAGAATACCTGCAAAATATGGGCGTTGCAGCTTCGATGTCAATCTCATTAATCAAAGACAAAAAACTGTGGGGATTGATTGCTTGCCACAACTATACACCAAAACACCTCAACTATGAATTGCGCGCAGCCTGCGAATTTATCGGGCAAGTAATGTCCTTAGAACTGCAATCAAAAGAAGGAAACGAAGACTACGACTACAAACTCTACTTAAAATCCATTCAAACCAAGATTTTTGAAGACATATCCACGTCCGAAAACTTGTCAGAAGTGTTAGTTAAATGTCAGCATAATTTGCTAGAAGCAGTCAACGCCCAGGGAGCAGCAATAGTATTTGGAGACAATTGCTATCAAGTAGGGCAAACACCTCAAGGAGAAGCGCTCAAATACTTAACTAATTGGGTGCAAGAGCATTTAAATAAAGAAATTTTTTATACAGACTCGCTCACCAAATGCTATCCAGAAGCTGAGGAATTTAAAAACACAGCCAGCGGGTGTTTAGCCATAGCAATATCCCCGACTCAGAAAATATACATTTTGTGGTTTCGCCCGGAAGTAATTAAGACCGTAAATTGGGCGGGCAACCCCAACAAACCACTTGAAACCGATGAATATGGCAACCCTCGACTGTCTCCTCGGAAATCCTTCGAGCTGTGGAAAGAAAATGTGAGGTACAAATCGTTGCCTTGGAAACAATGCGAAATAGACGCTGCATTGGAACTGAAAAAAGCAATGATTAATATAGTGCTGTGTCAAGTCGATAAACTCGAAAAATTAAATAGAGCACTAGAAGAATCAGTCGCCCGGGAACGGGAAAAAACTGCTAACTTAAAAACAGCGATGTCCGAGCTTAAGCGGGCGCAAACTCAATTGGTGCAAAGCGAAAGAATGTCAAGTTTGGGACAGTTGGTGTCGGCGGTAGCTTATGAAGTCACTAACCCGATTAACTTCATCTACGGCAATCTTAGCTATGCTAATGAATACAGTCAAAAAATGATCAATTTATTGCAGCTTTACGATCAGCACTATCCGTCGCCTTCGCCCGAAATTCAAGCACAAATAGAAGCAGTAGAATTAGAGTTCATAGTTGAAGACTTACCGAAGTTGCTGGGTTCAATGAAAGTAGGAGCTAACCGCATCCGCGAGATAGTTCAGTCGCTGCGAAATTTCTCTAGAATTGACGAAGCAGAGATTAAACCCGTTGACATTCACGACGGATTGGACAGCGCTTTGCTGATTTTGAGCAATCGACTCAAACCGAAGCCCGATCGCCCTGCAATTCATCTCATCAAAGAATATGGCTCTCTGCCTTTGGTGGAGTGTTACGCAGTTCAAATCAACCAAGTATTTATGAATGTACTGGCCAATGCAATTGATGCTCTCGAAGAGGCCTTTGTCAACAATAATTTATCCTCGCAAGCCGGGGACAAAGAAGAGCCAGTTAAGTACGGACAAATTCGGATTGTGACTGAACTTTGTCCGGGAAAAAAAGCCGTAGCAGTTCGGATCGAGGACAACGGTTGGGGCATGACTCAAACAGTTCACCAGAAAATTTTTGAGCCGTTTTTTAGCACAAAACAGGTGGGCAAAGGTGCGGGGATAGGTTTGGCGATTAGCCACGAAATTGTGGTAGAACAACACGGTGGCAAATTGACTTGCATTTCTGCCCCCGGAGAGGGAACCGAGTTGATTATTGAGATTCCCTTGAGCCAAATTCATCCGACACCAATTGTCAAATGAAAAAAAGTCCGCCCTAGCGAAGCTATCCCAAAGGCTAGGAAATCGACCAAATTCAAAAATCGAAAATTAGATTAAAATACAAAAGCAGCTAAGTAGATTTGAGCCAATTCAGAGGAAGCTAGTATGACTGAAAAAAAAACCGCCCAATGGGATGCCGGCCGGTTTCTCAAAACCTTGGCTTATTTCGGCGTCATTCCCTTCATTGGCAGCATTAGCTGGCTGCAACAACTCTTTGGAAGCAGCAGCAAAACTAAAAAAGACCAATCCAAACTGGTACTGGTAGCCGGTGCCACCGGCGGCGTCGGGAAGCGAGTTGTCAAGCGGCTGCAACAGCGGGGATATAAAGTACGCTGCCTGGTCAGAGATGCTAAAAGAGCAACAGAAATTCTCGGCAAAAATGTCGAGTTAGTCGAAGGAGATATCACACTCCCAGAAACCCTAACACCGCTAGTAACCGAGGGCATAGAAGCAGTTATCTGCTGTACCGGCACTAAAGTTCAACCGATAGAAGGAGACACCCCAACCAGGGAAAAATACTATCAAGGCATCAAATTTTATATGCCGGAAGTTGTGGATGTTCCCGAAATTGTGGAATACAAAGCCATCAATAATTTAGTGCAAGCTGTTCGCCGCCAGCTAATTCAAGCAGGCGAAAAAACAATTTTTGACTTTACAAAACCCAGCCAAGATTTAAAAGAAACTTGGGGTGCGCTCGACGACATTGTGATGGGCGGCACCAGCGAAAGTTCGATCCGGCTGACAGACAATACCGCTATATTCACAGGCAATGTTTCTACCGCCAACTCGGGCGGCTTTGCTTCGGTGCGTACCCGCAACTTCGATCCTCCGCTCAATCTCACAGGATTTAGTGGCCTCCAACTACGTGTGAAAGGGGACGGCAAGCGCTACAAATTGATTGTTCGCAACGAAGCTAAATGGGATGGAATTGGCTATTGCTATTCGTTTGATACTGTTTACAATATCTGGATTACTGTCACTGTTCCCTTTGATGAGTTAATTCCAGTATTCCGCGCCAAAACTGTCAAAGATGGCTCTAAATTTGATGGCAGCAGTATTTTTTCTTTTCAGTTAATGTTGAGCAAGTTTGAATATGATGGCGCGCTCAACCCGAAATTTACACCTGGTATTTTTCAACTGGAGTTAGAGTCTATTAAAGCTGATGGGGGACAGACTTTGCCGCGATTTGTGATGGTGAGTTCGGCAGGAGTTACCCGCCCGGGCCGCCCTGGAATTAACTTGGAAGAAGAACCGCCTGCTGTCAGAATGAATGATATGTTGGGGGGGATTTTGACTTGGAAGTTGAAAGGGGAAGATTGTGTGCGATCGAGCGGCATACCTTATACTGTTGTCAGACCCTGCGCTTTGACTGAAGAACCGGGAGCCAAAGCTTTAATATTTGAGCAAGGAGACAATATTAGGGGCAAAGTCAGTCGGGAAGATATTGCAGAATTGTGCGTGGAGGCTTTGGAACAACCTCAAGCTTGCAACGTTACTTTTGAGGTGAAAGAGGGGGAAAATGGTAGTTCTCCCGGAGACTGGCAGGCTTTGTTTTCTGGAGTTAAATAACATATCGCACTTCTTAGTAAAATGAGGTACGCTTGGTGATTTATCAATGGTTCCCAGGCATAGCCTGGGAATCAATATCCAGAGGCTCGGCCTGGCTTGTTAGTAGGAAAAGTGGAGGTAGAACCTCCGGATATGCGTTACCAGGCAGAGCCTGTTAACGAGTAAAGTTACCAATTACCAATTACTATGTCTGTGACTTTTTCCCGACGCTCCTTGACGCCTTATTTGTTTTTGCTTCCGGCTTTATTTATTTTGAGTTTGACTGTTTTATGGCCGGCGGTGCAAGCTTTTTATTTGAGTTTTACTAATTACGAATATGATTTAACTCAAATGCCGCAGTGGGTGGGTTTGAAGAATTTTAACAGGTTGTGGGGCGATCGCACATTCTGGCAAACGTTGACGAATACGCTGCTGTATCTCGCTTGCGTTGTGCCTGTATTGGTTGTTCTACCGTTGGGAATGGCGATTTTGTGCAACCAAAAACTTAAGGGGATGAACTGGTTTCGAGCAGCATACTACACGCCGGCGGTGATTTCAATGGTTGTCGCCGGGATTGCTTGGAAGTGGCTGTTTGCTGAGACTGGACTGCTGAATCAGTTGGGGGAATTGTTGGGTTTACCTCCTGTTTCTTGGCTGGCTAATCCGAAGTTAGCAATCTTTAGCGTCATGGCGGTTACTATCTGGAAAGGATTGGGCTATTACATGGTGATTTATTTGGCAGGGTTGCAAGCTATTCCGGCAGAACTTTATGAGGCTGCTGCTATTGATGGTTCTGATGGTTTGGGAAAGCACTGGGATATTACTGTGCCGCTGATGAAGCCTTATTTAGTTTTAGTTGCGGTAATTTCTGCGATTTCTGCTACTAAGGTTTTTGAAGAAGTTTATATTATGACTCAGGGCGGGCCTCGCAATAGTTCTAAGACTGTGGTTTATTATCTTTACGAACGGGCTTTTAAGGATTTGGAAATTGGCTATGCTTGTACGATCGGGCTGGTTTTGTTTTTGCTAATTTTGGGTTTGTCGATTTTGCAAGTTAGCCTTCAGGGTTTGACTCGCAATGATTAAGATTTATGACGGATTAGAAATGACGCGCTCCGGCCATCATAAACTTTGTTTCTCGTTCTCATTCCTGTGATTACCAGGAGTTTGTTAGATTCAGAAACCGGGTTTATTGGTCTAATTTCTACTAATTTTAGACTGGAATCTCGAAGTAATGCGATCGCTCACGGTTTTGGGCAGGTCTTATTGGCGAAATCACAGGTATAAATATAGGGTTTCTGCCAGTTCAGAGGAATTTCTAATAAATCCCTGGTTCCGGTCATTCCCTGTCCCAGAAAGAGCAGCACAGCGATCGAGCTCAAGATGACATGGATAGTGCGCCAGCGATTTGAGCGGTCTTTGTAAATGTCTTCAATGATGGCAAGCGAGAAAACCATAATTAGCGCAGCGGTGATGCCAATGTAGTAGTGAGACCAATACCATTCATTGGTTCGCCGATAAACGCCATCTTGGGTGCCAAGAATCACCAAACCAGTACCTGTTAGGGTGGCAAATATGCCGCGCCATAAAGCGGGTGTAGCTCGATATAGCATGACCAAAGAGGCGACAGTTGCAACAAACATCAGCACAATGAAAATGACCTGAAACGAGTTTTTGCTCCAAACATCCTTGCTCCAAATATGCTCAAAAATCGGGTAGGCTAGACCCAACAGCGTCACTCCTACCACAGAACCTGACAGAATTCGACCTGCTTTGACGTGTTCTGGACCAACTACAGGTGGAATTTTGCTCTTGGTGTCGATCGCAATTTGCTTCCGACGCTGCATGGTTTGCCACCCCATATTGAGAACAATACCAAGCATAGGAAAAACAATCGCTACAGCTAAAATAGGATGCAGCAAAGCCAGAAAATCTTTAAATTCCATAGAGCACCTTTTTGTTGAAGAGGGTTGGCTTCATCAACCCGGTTTTTGCGATACATAATATCATACCCGGCGATCTAAGCACAGTAAGTTTGCAGTCAGGACTAATAGTTATTATTCACTGGCATAGAGAGGATTGAAGTCCTGACTACAAACACGCTTTATGAAAGGTAACTCACCAGAAATGTTGATAAATCAGAAGCTAGGATATAGCAGTTGTCAATTGCGTGAGGTACAGCTTTCTCAATTACAATTACCTTGTTCTCAGGGAAATGAAAACTGCTGGCGGTAAGGTCAGGGGCGCTTAGCGACTAATTACCTGCATCACTTTGAGCTTAGCTGAACAGTTCTTTGTTATTCACAATAATAGGCTAATTTTTGTTCGCTAAAGCAATGTCACCGGGGATATCGCCCATCCACTGTGCTTGTACTTTCTTGTCGTAGTTGAGATAAAGCTTCCGATTAACGATTTTCTAGGCGTCACAAGGGTTGGCTTGTGCAACCTTATTGAAGTGTATATTCGTGCGTTACGGATTAAATTAGAAGCAAGTAACTCAAAACGCCTGCTGCATACTGTTCGGGGAGTTGGATATGTGCTGCGAGAGCAAAAGCGATGAGGGGCGGATTTACAAATACTTGGGATATGAAGTATGGATACTGGTGAACCCGCTCCTATTATACTACCTATTTTTTTTGTAAAAAATAGACTTAGAAATCCGGCCGTTCCTGATAATCTTCCGCAGAACTCGGGTCTAATTCCCAGCGACTTCCATCTCGATGTTCAAGCATATTTGTTGTGTTCAAAATAGCACCATCGGCCATCTCTATGCCCGCAGCGGCTCCGAGTTCGTCAACCATATCCATGTCGGGAGTAGGCGCTGTTCCGCCCACGGATTGCTCGCCAGTGGCACTTTCTTGTTCCGCAGCAGGATCGCCATCCTCGCCGCCGATTTGGGAACTGGTGGAAGAGTATTCCGAACTGCTGTCCTGCAGGGTTGTTATGTCGTCTTGGCTCGCTCCCGGTTGATCGATGACGCCGGTACCGTAAGATTCGGTAATTTCTTGAGGCAATTCGCCCAAATTATCGCGTTCTGTTGTAGTTTTTTCGTTGCTTTTCTTTTGCTGTGCCACGATACTTGCTCCTGTTTGTTTTTGAACTACATTAAATTAAAGATGTCCGAATTTGGCTTTAACAGAATTGTTTTTATTATATTGCCATTGGCTATAATTAAGTCGTATTATAATTGCTATTTAAGCTTTTAGCTTCTATCCCAGGAAATATATTGAGTCGGCTCAGCTATTTCATTGGGAATACAAAAAGCGATCGCCCTTTTGCAACGGGCGATCGCTTTTTAATGGGGAGGGTAATTCTATTCAGGAAAATCAGGAATTATCCATTTGGGGGGTTCCGTCCGTTTCCTTCTCACCGCTTCCTCTGCTATTTCTAGCATTTTATCCAGAGAAGTATTTTCAATAAAGTTGGACGTTGCTTGTGCGTATTCCCGCTTCGGGCACTTGTCGCCCAGAACGCAGCCATTGACGCAAGCTACAGCACAATCGACAGTGTTCTCCACCATAACTTTTTTCCTTTCACGGTTCCAACAACTAATAGGCAGGTACTCTGGGGGAATTTGTCAAGAGACTGCTCTATATCTTTATTTTACTTCACAAATTGTCATCAAAGGTCGATCGCCAGGGCAAAACTGTTATAAAATCAAAGCAACCTACCTAATCTGCCGATCGTGAGTAATTTTCTGCGCCGCTTAAAGCTTTTACCTTGGCGAGAAATGCTGCAAATTGCCGCCCTCGTCAACTGCATCGTGCTTGGATTGGAGTTATTTTTAGCCTGGGGTTTCACGCAATCGCGACCAATCCGCAACGTCGTGACGCTTCTTTACGGCCCCTCCCTCGGGACATTGATACCTTTCGCTGCTGCAGTGGGAATGGGAGCTTTAGCAGTGTACTTTTTAGAGTATTGGCAACAACAATTTTTGCTCAACCGAATTAGTTTGTGGGTTTTAGTTTTCTGCGTGCTCTTGGGTTTGGTGTTAAAGTCATTCCTACCCATCCCTCCTTTATTAGCAAGTTTATCGGAAGCTGCACTAATCGGAGTTACTGTGGGAGTTTTTTGGAAGGGCCGGCCTTATTGGCGATAGTCATGCCATTTTAGATTTTAGATTTTAGATTGGCTATGACTGATGAAGATTCCGGTTTCGAGCTTGTCTACAGTTGCATTTTTTTGTGAAAATAGTATCATTAGTCATTGGTCATTGCTTATTAGTCTATATGTAGGGTGCGCCGGGCCGCGCACCTTACCGCTTCAAGCAAGAAATTCCTTATTCCTTCTTCCTTCCCTCCGTTAAATCCGTTGCCGAACTTCCTTCTTCTTATGGCAGCCAAAAATCTGGAATGAATGTTTTAGTCAAACTGCGAGTAAACTGATTAATCTTTCTCCCGATTTGAATGTGCGGTTCGTCAGCTTCCACGGGAATAATTGCCGCTTTGTTGCCGATTATGAAACGCGAAATTACCAAATTTGCCGCTTCTAAACCAGTAACATAAGCTTTTTCCTGCGACCAAGAACCGTGGCGGGTCACAACCCAATCGCCGCTCATGAATACATTATCATAACTTGTTACCGCAGGCAACAAATATTGATAGGTGCCTGGGGCAAAATGCGTCACCGCCCGCGACAGCCGAATCGCACTGCTGTCAATTACTTTGGCCTCCCGAAAAGCGGGAATGCAAGTCGCTAAATCCCGCTGAACTAAGGAAACTATTTCCTCATCTTTTAGGGGAATTAATTGGTTTGCGTGATAAAAGTCAGCTTCGACAACTGTTCCCGGCTCGTCTCGAAATTCGTCGTGCAAAGCATTCAAATCAAAAAACGTCCAACCTGTAGTCGAACTAAATCCAAAACAGGCATTAGAAGGCAGGGGAATGTCAATTTTTCTGTCAAACCACAGGCGAACAGCTAACACGTCAACGGCACCCAAATTCATCGCGTCCCGAAACTCTTGGCGACTTTGCAAAGCTGGGCTGCTGCTGATAATTTTTTGCATTCCCGTGACGCCAACTGCAAAAATAACTGCATCTGCCTCAAAGGTTTCTTCGCCGCAAACAACGCCTGTGGCTCTGTTGTTGCTGTCAACAATTAAATCAGTAACTCGCCGCTGAGTCAATACTTTTGCGCCGATTTTTTCAAGGCGATCAACCCAGGGACGAAAGATTTTTTCTCCGACAGTGCCGCGACACCAAACTACATCAAAATCAGGTTGGTGTGCTAATATGAAATAATACAGCATTCCCAAAGCTGCGGCGGCAGAACATTGTTCTCCTGGTGCAAATAAACCTACTAATAACATCGGTTCAAAAGCATCGCGGTACAGTCTTGCAGAAACGCCAAACTGTTTGAATAGTTCGCGGGCTGTGACGCGATCGTACCTGCGCCAAGCTTCGTCGGAATTGTCGAAATCTAGGACGGCGTAGAGTAAGGGTAAGGCTGAAAGCCGATCGACTAATGGCAGCCTTTTAAATCGGGTGTAAAGAAAGGTTCCTAACGGTGTGGGAAGGCGCGGTTCGTCCTGAAAAATCGGCGATTCTACTTCCAATCCGGCGGGTGAATACTGACAAGAACGAGTCCAAGGCGTGAAGGGATCGAGTCCTAATTCCTTGACTAAGGAAAAGATATTTTTGTAGGGATACCAGAAGCCATGAATACCTGCTTCTACGGAACGGCCGCCGGCGGTTTTCCACCCCGCAACTAACCCACCCGGATAAGGGCCTGCTTCTAGCAGGGTGACATCATAGCCTTGCTGGGCTAGGTGATAGGTAGCGCCTAAACCGGCCCATCCTGCACCGACGATGACTATTTTTGGGGTTGACGATTCTGCTGACATTGCGTACCTCTTGATAATTTATTAATGATGACATAATTCATAAAATCCGGATTTGATATAAAATGTGTTGGATTATGTCCTAAATTTCGCTTGAGTGAATAATGAGTGTCAAAAACCGCCAGCAAACTAACCTGTTGCTGCTCTTATTTCCCGCTACGGCATGGCTGATGGTTTTCTTCATTTTGCCCGTGCTAATTGTACTGTTGTACAGTTTTTTAGAACGCGGTACTTACGGGGGCGTTACTTGGATATTTACTCTCAGCAACTACCAGCGTTTGTTCAGCGGGCTTTTCTTAGGAGTAATTGGGCGATCGCTCTGGCTGGCTTTTCTGACAACCGCCGCTTGCTTGTTAATTGGCTATCCCCTAGCATTCTTCATCGCCACCCGTTCTCCTCGCTGGCGAAATGCTTTGCTTTTACTGGTAATTATTCCATTTTGGACTAATTTTTTAGTGAGAACCTACGCCTGGATTATACTCCTGCGTAGCGAAGGAGTAGTTAACACCGCCCTGCAAAGCTTGCAAATTATTAGCGAACCGTTAAACTTGCTTTTTACGCCTTTCGCTGTGGCGATCGGTCTTATTTACGGCTATTTACCTTTCATGGTTCTGCCTTTATATTCTAGCATAGAACGCTTCAATTTTTCACTGGTAGAAGCAGCTCACGATTTAGGAGCAAATGATATTCGCACTTTTTGGCGCGTATTTTTACCATTGACAACTCGCGGTATTGTTGCAGGTTCAATTTTGGTTTTTGTTCCAGCCGTAGGCGCTTTCATCACACCGGATATATTGGGCGGTTCTAAAACAGTTATGGTGGGAAATTTGATTCAAAATCAGTTTATGAAAGCCCGCGACTGGCCTTTTGGGTCGGCGCTTTCTATGCTGTTGACTGTAATCATATTGATTCCGGTTTTAATTTACTTCCGCGTGTCTGATGAAACTCAATAAGGTAAGGTATACACAAATCGTTGCAGCCTGCGTTTAGGTTAAGAGGCGCTAATGACTAATGACTACTGACTAATGCTACTGACTAATGACTAAAACAAAACTAGATTTACTCGTGCGGGCGATCGGCAAAAAGTGGCTTTGGGTACAAGCTGCACTAGCATTTGCCTTTCTTTATTTGCCAATTCTCATCTTAATTATTTACTCCTTTAACGCCTCCAGATTCAATGCCGTTTGGCGCGGCTTTACCCTCGATTGGTATCGCAGTTTGTTTAGCAATGCAGGCGCGACGATTGCTACGAGTAGCAGCGCCGGAATCTGGACAGCACTCAACAACAGCTTGCTAATTGCAGCTATTTCGACTGTGCTAGCAACCGTTTTTGGTACAATGCTCGCCCTAGCACTGGAACGCTTTCATTTTCCGGGGCGCAAAGCAGTAGAAGCTTTACTGTTTTTGCCGATTATTATGCCCGAAATTACGATCGGCATTTCGCTGCTAGTTTTCTTTACCCTAGTATTTCGGATCGTAGAAAATCTCACTGGAATTCGCCTCAATCTCGGCTTACCTACTGTAATTATCGGTCACATTGTCTTTAATATTTCCTTTGTGACTATTACTGTCAGGGCGCGTTTGGCGGAACTAGATCCTCAATTAGAACAAGCAGCTTTTGACTTAGGTGCTAACGAATGGCGGGCTTTTTGGCGCATTACTCTCCCTCTCATTTGGCCCGCTATTTTCAGCGCGGCACTGCTGGCTTTTACTCTGTCGCTGGACGATTTTGTCGTGACCTTTTTTACCACAGGCGTCGGTTCGATGACGCTGCCCTTATTTGTTTATGGTCTGATAAAATTCTCAGTGACGCCAGCGATTAATGCCATTTCAACTTTGATGTTGTTGGCTTCCTTGTTGTTGGTTGTATCATCGTTAAAAGTTCAGAAAAGTTAAAAGAATTGCTTTCTGTGTCATAATTATTTTTGTCTGCAACTAACAAAACCTATGAAACGCCTCCTGACTTTCCTACTTTTGTTCGTGATGAGTGCAACGGTGGCTTTCGGCTGTAGCCCCACAGGTGGCAACCAACAGCAAGTGCTCAGCATTTACAATTATGCAAGTTATATCGCCCCAGAAGCGATCGCCCAATTCGAGAAAGAGAACAATGTTAAAATTCAATATGACACTTTCGAGAACAGCGACGCACTCTATGCCAAACTCAAACAGGGCAACCCCGGTTACGACTTAATATTTCCCGCAGATTACATGGTGAAAATCCTGATCGCAGAAAATATAATTGAGCCGCTGAACTTAAACAATATTCCCAACAAAAAGAACCTAGAACCTAAGTTTATAAATCAAGCTTTTGACCCGGGAAATAAATATTCCCTGCCCTACCAGTGGGGAACGATGGGAATTGGCTACAACGTGAAAACTACCAAGGGCGATATCAACAGTTGGGCGGCGATGTTCGACCCGAAATATACCGGAAAAGTTGCGTGGCAAGATGATGCCAGATACACATTTGCAGTAGTTTTAATGTATTTAGGATTTGACCCAAATACAACCAATCCCGAAGAGATTAACAAAGCCCGCGATTTGCTGATTAAAAGTAAAAATATCATTGCCGCTTTTGTCCCGGATACTGGTCAAAATCTGCTGGATCAAGGAGAAGTAAATCTGACAATGGAATGGAGCGGTGATATTTTCCAAGTGATGACAGCAAATCCCAATATCCGTTACGCTATTCCCAAAGAAGGAACAATCATTTTTTCTGACAACATGGCAATTCCCAAAGGTGCGCCCCAGAAAGAGTTAGCGGAGAAATTTATTAACTTTATTTTGCAGCCAGAAGTAGGCGCTAAAGTTTCTAATTTTATCCACTATGGATCGCCCAACAAAGCAGCAATCGATCAAGGTTTAATCGACCAGAACGATTTTAAAAATTCTCAAATTTACCCGCCTGCTGAGGTGTTTGGCAAAATGAAATTATTGGAGGATGTCGGGAAAGCAACTGCGTTGTACGATCGAGCTTGGACGGAAGTTAAAGCAGGGGCTGGAAAGTAGATATAAAACAGGTTTCTGCCCGGGCTGGTTTACTTAAATTTTTAGCTTGTATTGGAGTTGCACCATGGTCAAGAACGGGCAAGATGCCCGTGAAGCGAGAAAATTAAGTTTTGTGGAACGGGCCGGAGAGCCCGTTCCTAAACAAGTAATTGAAAATGGTGCAAGATATCAGTTTAACCGGACTCGAACTCAGATTTTTATCAATCATACATACTAACACAATGCACGCTGTCGAAGTTTTAGAAGTTTCCAAAGTATTTAAAAGTGTCCGCAGTCAAGATTTCTTAGCTGTAGACAACATTAATCTGCAAATTTACGATCGAGAATTCTTTTCTTTACTCGGCCCTTCCGGCTGCGGCAAAACTACAACTTTGCGAATGATTGCCGGTTTTGAAATTCCCACAGCGGGCGAAATTTACATTCACGGTCAACCGATGCAAAATCGCCCGCCATTTCACCGCCCTGTGAATACGGTATTTCAAAACTATGCTTTATTTCCGCACATGACAGTAGCACAAAATGCCGCTTTTGGGTTGGAAATGGAGAATATGCCTCAGACAACAATTCGTGATCGCGTTGCTGATGCCTTAGCATTAGTACAGTTAACCGAGGTAGGAAAACGCTATCCCCGCCAACTGTCAGGAGGACAGCAGCAGCGAGTAGCATTAGCAAGAGCATTAGTCAAACAGCCGTCTGTTTTGCTATTGGATGAACCCCTAGGAGCGCTGGATTTAAAATTGCGTAAAGAGATGCAATTAGAATTAAAAAAAATGCAGCGAAAATTGGGAATTACGTTTATTTATGTAACTCACGATCAGGAAGAAGCGCTAACGATGTCGGACAGAATTGCAGTGATGGATGGAGGAAAACTGCAACAAGTCGGCACGCCTGTTGATATTTATGAATATCCTAAAACGCGGTTTGTTGCTGATTTTATTGGCGACAGCAATTTTTTAAGTGGTCGAGTAGTAGAAAAGCAAAACGGTAAAATAATCGTGTTGGTTGACCAGCAGTTGCCAGTGTTAGTTGCGACAGCAGAAGATATGCCCGCTGGCAAAGTTGTCACCCTGGTGTTGCGGCCAGAAAAAGCTGGTATTTATCCGGCTAATTATGATGATGAAAATAGCTGGCCGGGAATAGTAGAAGAGGCTATTTATATTGGCACTGATACGCGCTATACGGTGCGGTTGACTGCTAAAAGTTCGATCGCCCTTCGCCGACAAAACTTGCACAGAGATGACTTGCAGCGACACCAAGTCGGCGACAGCGTTCGAGTCGCAGTGCCGCCGGAAAGTATCTACATTGTTTGACACTCAAGCGGGCTGAAGCTACTGAGATTATGCAGACAGAGTAAGATTAGGTACTGTCCGAAGTCTAACTATCGCTACGGTCGTCAAGCACCCTCTAACCAGTAAGGTTAAGTCCAAGCTACATGACAGTGGAAGACTTAGTTGAGATTTTGGAAGATTGAGGGGCAGACTGAAGATGCGATTCCTTCCCGGTAGAAGATAATCTACTTCTTACTTCTGCTTCCTCCTTCTTCCTTCGCGTCTTCGCGGTTCAATAATATAGACAGTATTGGTGCTAAACTCGCGTTTGACTTTGCAAAATTTCCTCCAACAGTCGCTCTTGACTTTTCGCAGGTTCCTTGCAAGTCAAACACTCGCAAACTAACCCGATAACACCTTCAGGCAAATCAGCCTCAATCTGACAGACAGCAGTCGGATAATACTGCGAAATCAACCCAGTAATTTGATCGGGAGTCGTGCGAATCAGGGTAGAATGCTGATACCAGTCGATCGCCGAAAGTAGACTCGGACAAGCTTGCGGAGCATCTTGCACAATACTGCTGAAAGCTTGCAAACCTTGCTCCACGCGATCGAGATATTCCAAATTTTGCCCCAACAGTGCGAGACGAACCAAAGAGGCGATCGCAATTCCATTCGCCGCCGGAGTTGCATTGTCTATATAGCTGCGTTCCCGCACCAACAAATCTCCGCTAGCATCCTTAGCAGTATTGTAATATCCTCCCAATTCCACGCTCCACAAAAACTCATCAAACTCTTCTTGCACCTGCACAGCTTTCTCCAACCAAAACTGAGAATTTGGCAACTGTTTTCCCTCTTCCCCGTTGCCTAAAGTCAAACTCGCTTGGTGCAAATCCAACAAAGCTTTCACAAACAAAGCATAATCTTCGGACTGCGCCGTTACAGCAGAGTGTCCGTCATAATTCAACCGCTGAAACCGCCCATCCGTCCACTGATTGTCTAAAATAAAATTAGCAGTTGTCACAGCTAATTCTAGATATTCCCAATTTCCAAAAACCGCTGCAGCGCGCGCTAAACCAGTAATCATTAAGCTATTCCAAGCAGCAATCATTTTCGTGTCAGTAACGGCGGGAATTCTACCCGGCCAACTGTCGTTTTTAGCTTCTTGATTGTTGCGGGCTGGCGGAAAGGTTTTTACACTATCGGGATTGCCACCGTAGCGAACAGCAAAGAGTTTAGCCAAAGCCGTTTCTACCGTGTCGCTCAGTTTTCCTGGATGGCGGCGCTGTAATACATTCTTGCCTTCAAAATTGCCGCTGCGGCTAACAGTAAACTGTGCTTTAATGTCGGCCAATTCCTCAGCAGTTAATAGTTGTTCCAGTTCGGCATAACTCCAGACATAAAACGCTCCTTCTTCCGGTTCAAATTCTTCAGAAGTGTTAAAGCTGTCCGCATCCTGTGCAGCATAAAAATAGCCTGTTGGCGCGGTCATTTCTCGCTTCAACCATTCTACTGTCCCCGCGATCGCAGTTTCAAAAGCGGGTTCTTGTATTCCCGCGCTCCACAAATTTGCTAAATACTCAACAATTTGACCGTTGTCATAGAGCATTTTTTCAAAGTGTGGCACAGTCCAAGTCGCATCAACCGTATAGCGGTGAAATCCGCCTCCTACGTGGTCATAAATGCCGCCCAATGCTAAGTCTAATCCGCGCTGAGTGCAGACTTGTTTGCTGTCGTGTTTTGATTCAAAATTAAATCGCGTTCCCCGCAGAGCTAGCTCTGCATAAGGTATCATCGGAAAACTGGGGCCGGGGTTGCTGCCCGCAATAATTTCGGTGTTGAGTTCTAAGCCTTTTTGAAAGAGTTCGTGATTTAATTCGGCGGTTACTCCTGACAGCGCTGCCGACTGTTGGAGGTTGCCTAAAATCTCTGCTTTGAAGGCTTCTACTTTGCCTTTTTCTGTGTCGTAAAAGCGGCGAATTGCTTGCAAAACTTCTAAAAATCCCGGCCGTCCATATCGCGGTTCTACGGGGAAATAAGTGCCTCCGTAGAAGGGAACTCGCTCGTCTGGAGTGAGAAAAACGTTGAGCGGCCAACCGCCTTGACCGGTCATCATTTGCAAGGTTTGCATATAAATGCTGTCGATATCCGGGCGTTCTTCACGATCGACTTTTATCGGTATAAAATGCGAATTCATGTATTGGGCGATCGCGCGATCGGAAAATGCTTCTCCTTCCATCACCGTACACCAGTGGCAGCTAGAGTAGCCAATTGACAGGAAAATCGGTTTATTTTCGCTTCGGGCTGTTTCTAGGGCTTCGTCGCACCAAGGCCACCAGTCGATCGGATTTTCGGCGTGTTTCCGCAGGTAAAGGCTTTGGGATTGAGCAAGACGGTTGACCATAATCAAATCCACTTTAACTCGTGCTGAGTAAGCTTGTCAGTTCTCTAGCAGTTTAGCGCGAGATGTTTTAGTTGAGTTGTCGCTGATAATTATGTTTTAATATTAAGGCTGATTATCTCGATCTAATATGAGCTTATCATCTCGGAGAACCTTCAATCAACAGCTCGGACAATTTTTGCTGAGTGCTGCTGTTCCTCCTGCTGTTATCAAACTGAGCCAAACTGAATCCTCGGAGCAAGCTTTATTAGAAACTAATCTTAACAATTTTCTGGCTAAAGCAGACCCAGAAATAGAATTATTAGTCCCAACATTTTTAGGTAATGACAAGCGCCGCTTTTACGGCAGAGGTGTTCCGAAAAGCTTGAATTTAATCGACAAATTTCAACTAGGCGGCGGCCGGACTTTTCTGGGAAGGCGGTCTGTAGTTTGGAGCGGTGCCGGTTGGACAGGACAGCCGACAATTACCAGAGACGGGGAAAAAACTTATTTAATTATAGGTGCTTATGACCACAATTTGCGAAAAATAGATATTGCTACCAATAAAGAAGTTTGGCGCTATAAATTTGATGATGTGATCAAAGGATCATCAACGATTTATATCGATGCAAAAGCGAGCGCTGAAAACAGAATTGTGATTTTGCAAGGTAGCCGCAGTGGCGGGGGTGGCAAAAAAGTAGTGCCGAGTTTTAGGGCAATATCTTTTAGAACTGGCAAGGAACTCTGGAAATTGGACATCAGGAAAACGCCCAGCTACAGCCGGGATAATGACAGCAGCGCCTTGGACATCGGCGGTGGAGTTTTGTTCAATGCGGGGGAAAATGCGATCGGCTATTTTCTCGATAGTTCCACAAGCAATGCAAAAATCAAACAAGGCATCAAGCAGCCAAATATCTTGTCGGAAGTACAGCTTTATGCAGCAGCAGATATCAGCAAGCACCGCGGCAACTTGGTAGCGGAATCATCGCCATCAAGGCTCAAAGATAGAATTTTTATAGCTGCTGGTTCCGGTCATATTTACGGTATTAGCATTGCAACTAAAAAGATTGTCTGGGATTTCTATACAGGTTCTGATTTGGACGGAAGTGCTGTAATTTCTAAATCAGGTAAACTGTTCTGTGCCATTGAAAAACAATACATTCAGGGCAACGGCGGAGTGCTGAAGCTGAATCCAAATAAAGAACCGAATGCCAGCGTCGAATGGTTTTTGCCTACCGGAAATCGCCGAATTTCTAGCTGGGAAGGCGGGATAATTGGCTCGGTGGCGTTGAATGACGAGTACAATTCAGGGGAGTTTCCGGCGCTGTTTGCCACAAATGCACTCGACGGCAATTTGTACATCGGTTCCCAAGATATGATTACAGGTAAAAAAACTTTTGTGCCTTGGCGAAACCAGTCTTACGATACTCCGGTAATAGTATTTAAAAAAGCGATTGGTTCTTCAATTTCGACTCCGATTTTTACCGATGGCAATAAACTGATCAGTGCGGGATACAACGGTGTTTATTTGTTCAATTTGAATTGGGAACGAGCGAAGTCGGGGGATCAGAATGCTTTGAAAAATGCTAAAGGGGAGTTTTACCGTTTGAAAGTAATAGAATCGGGGAGATTTAAGCCGGGTTTGTCATTTGAGGCGACGCCTGTAGTTTGGGACGGAATTGTGAGGATTTGCGCGAGGGATGGCTGGATGTATACTTTGGGGTGAACTACCTACAGTCTTGGCGACTGTCGGAAGTGCGATCGCATCCTCATTTTCTAGATGTTGAAATCCGCCAATCCCACTACCTGCAGCTTAACTGCGCTTATCGGAAACCTGTTAGAGCAATCCTCGCATCATTTGTGAATTTCTTACTCCCTCCCCTTACTAAGGGGAGAGTTGGGATGGGGTAAAAAATTTACGACTTATTTAGGATTGATATAGCAGCAGTGCACGAGCTTGATTGGTCGCTGTTGATTTTATTTACTAACGTGGGGCTTAGGATTGTGGCTGAATGCTTGGAATGTCGATCGAACTGAAGGGGAAGAGTACGAACAAGCGTTTCAGCGGTGGCTGTTGAAGAAACAGGTGGGACAGTGAAAAGCGCTTTTTATCGGTATAAAGTGCGAATTCATGTATTGGACGATCGCGCGATCGCAAAATGCTTCACCTTCCATCACCCTACACCAGTGGCAGCTACAGTAGCGAATTGAAAGAAAAATCGGTTTATTTTCCCTCCAGGCCCTTTCTCAGGCTTCGTCGCACCAGGCCCACCAGTCGATCGGATTTTCGGCCTGTTTTGGCAGATAAAAGGTTTGGGATTGAGCAAAACGGTTGACCATAATCAAATCCACTTGAACTTTTGCTGGGTAAGCTTGTCAGTTCTCTAGCAGTTTAGCGCGAGATGTTTTAGCTGAGTTGTTGCTGATAATCCTGTTTTCAGATGATCGCTGATCATTTATATGTCAAATTAGTTGAGCGTCTCGGAGAACCTTCAATCAACCGCTGGGAAAATTTTAGCTGACTGCGACGGTTCCTCCTGCTGTCCTCAAACAGTGCCAAACTGAATCTGGAAATTGACGAGTGAGAAACCCGCTCAAACCTTGATATTTAGAGGGTTTAGGCTCTTGAAGATCCCTCAAGAGAGTAGTAATTATCACAAGTTTATTGACAATTTTGATGGTAGCGAACGCGAACGATCGTGATTAGACCCTGAAAAAAGTCTAAAAATTAGCGATCGCACACACACATTTTTTTGATGACAAGCTACTCAAACCCTTACTGTGTCAAGTATTTCTACTTGCTTATCACCCGTTAAATCTTGGAATCGAGCTTTTTCGGAAAAATAATATTAACCAATTTTTAGCGAAAGCAGACCCAGAAATAGAATTATTAGTCCCAACATTTTTAGATAACGACCACCGCGCCTTCTACGGTAGACGCAGGACAGTTTCATTCTCTTGTAGGGGCAGCAAAGAGTGGCTGCCCCAATCCCACCAAATGCCTAACAAATCCTGGATGGGTCGGGTCGGCATTCTGGGCACGACCCGTACAAAAAGCTGGTTTCCGTGAGAATGAAACAGCCCTGACGGTAGAGGTGTTCCGAAAACTATGTCCCAGAAAGTCGAGTCGTCCCTTTACTGGGCCAAAGTTCCGGCGTCACAGATAATAACGACCACCGAAACCATTGGTCTCTAAACTTAGATGTTGCACCATGATCAACAAGCCTGTTTTGGGCGGCCTCTCCTGCCCAACCCCTACTCCCCACAAGAAAACTCATTCTTTGTGGAACGGGCCGGAGAGCGGGTTCTTGATAATGGTGCAACATATAAGTCTAAATGGCGCTGGTTGCTGAATCCGAAAGCGAGAATCGACGCACCGAATATGCTCCAAGATTTTGTCCTGAGTTATAGTCCAGATTCCGCAGATTCAACTGTCACCATCGGTTATTACCTATTTTTACCCAGCAATCAAGCTATCACTTAAACTTTTCTACCGTACATTAACGGATAAAACACTTTTTAAGAGCATAAATCAGAGCTTTTAAACACATTGATCAGTAATTATGCTGTGTGAAAACCCAGGTTAGGAAGGTGGGTTATAGCTTTTTGAAATAGAAAAAAGTCAGGAGTAAAATCCGGGTGGCAGCACCCCTATTTTTTGATGCACGCCATAGGAAAGAGCTAGCTAGAAGCCATCAATTTAGGCATTTTGCCTAAATCCAATCAGCGTATTCTCAATCTTCATGGAATCTTTATCAAACCTACTTGCATTAACTTGTGCTTCGGTTTACATTGAATATGTGAAGGGAAAAAACCTGCTTCCAGTCAACTTAAAAAAATAACGGTGTCAACCATGAAATTCCAATTAAACTTAGTCAAATCTATTTTAGCTGTTGCCGGTGTCGCCGCTGTTAGTGCAGTCTCCGCAGCACCTGCCTCCGCCATCGGCTTTGGCTTTAGTAATATCACTGGTGGGGCTACGAGTGGAGATGCTTATGCTAGCAAGTTTAGCTTTGATGTCACAGATGGTGGAGCAAATAACGTTCTTTTCAAGATTGCAAATAACACATCAGTAGCCAGCATATTTATTGGTTCAGTTTACTTTGACACAGGTTCTAATACCAATTTATTGACCAACTTTGGCGTTAATGTTGGTAATAGCGCAGGAGTGCTTTTTAAAAATGATGGAGCTAAGAATATGTCACAAAGTACCCACCTTCAGGACGCTTGGTCTACTGATTTTTCAGCTACGAAAAGCGGTGGTCAAGGCGGTGTCGACACGGGTGAGATGTTGGGGGTGAGTTTTACTGGAAATTATGATAAGGTAGTTTCCGCGTTGACTGCTGGTACTTTGAGACTAGGGTTGCACGTCCAGGGTCTTCCTCCTCTTCCTGGTCAGTCCACTAGCGATTCTTTCGTCAGCAGCACTAGCAACACTGAAGCTACTCCTGAACCTTTAACAATGCTTGCTGCTGGAGCCGCTGTTGGTTTTGGTGCTATGTTCAAAAAGCAACGCGCTCAGGCTCAAAAAGCTGAATAGGCGATCATTTGAACTGGTTTTCGATTCGGGCTTGATGCCAAACTGATTATTTTATGTTCGAGCTAAAAACCTGGTTTCACCAAGAAACCAGGTTTCTTAGTATCTGATAGCGCGCCACCGTGAAAACCCCTGACTTGAAAGCCTATCTCAAGGGAGCATCTCATATTTGTTGTAAAAACACTTATTCTGGCTCCTTCCTTCTTCCTCTTTTCTCCTAGCTCCTGGCTCCCATTTCTAGCTTGGCTGCAAAAGTGAGATGCTCCCCATCTCAGTCAAATCCCTCTAGACAGCGCATTTAAGAACTACCGTAAGGCTATTTCTGAAGCATTTCCGATATATACCAATCCTTGCAAAAGTCGTAAATTTTTTACCGCACCCCAACCCACCCCGAACCCGCTCTGAGGAAGAAATTCACAAATGATTTAGGATTGCTATAAAGACACTGACATTCTTGAAAAGCAGAGAATCACCCTTGAGCATGGCTCGAACTCTAACTCGCTCAGCCGTATTTACTCAAACCTCAGTGTCACACCATGCGCGGTGCTAATTGCGTCTAGTCTCAAGAAATCCAACCCTCAATGAGGCTACTTATTTTTAATTTTTGTTGATTCACTCCCTTTTTAGTATTTGCTTACAGGGGCCAAGTAAGTAAGCGCTAGGCATCCAACCAATCATTTCCAGTAGCAGTCTTTTCAATAGGTGTCCTAATGCTGAGCTATGCGTTGCCTCTGAGTCTCACCATCCATCAAATTCCAGAGTGTCTACTAACATCATCTCCCAGATTTACGGCTTTTAAAATCCCCCTAGTCCTTTCCGTAGGAGGGGTTCAATCTACTGAGTTGTCCACCTCCCCTACTATTTTTATGATATGATCTAACAAGAGTCTGGACTGTTTTTAGTTCCTAGTCTGAAACCCTGGATTTTCCGTTGGTACTTCGATTGCCGAATCGCCGGGAAACCCTTATTCTAGGGTTTGCAATCAAAAACTGTCCCCAGTATGGCTCTCCTCAATCAACTAATAACTAATATCTAAAATGTTCAAGAGAAAACTTTTTTGGCTCATCATTATCGCCACAGCTTTAGTAACTCTGAATATGACACTCCTGTGGAAACTGGGGGATGTTGCTCATTTTTGGATGAGTATAGTTTTTTGGTTCGCTGTGGGTTCCCTGCTTTGGGACAACCACCATTTTCTCAAACAGAGTGAGATAAAAAGTGACTTATTATCGACAGTAGCAGGGACGCTATTAATAGCTTTTATTTTATTTAAAAGTGCTGGGGTTTCCAGTAAATTCGATCCTTTTTTAAGACTTGCACCTTTTTTGTCGGGTTTAGGTTTGAGCCTAATTGCGGTAGGTTTTCAGAACTTAAAACTATATTGGCGTGAATTGGTAATACTATTTTTTCATGGCACCCCCAGTGTCCTTACGTTACCTTTAGTGGATTTTGTTACCTCGCTTACTGCTAAATTTGCTTATTATTCTTTGTGGTATGTCGGTTTTGATGTAACACGTGACGGTAATTATGTTGCTTTACCGACAGGAAGGGTGTTGGTAAATGGGGGTTGTTCGGGTATAGAGGCAATGAATTATTTATTAGGTTTAGCTGTAGTTTGTTTGTTGATGTTTCCTACTAAACAAAATAAGGCTTTGGTAATAGGTGTCGCTGTCATTTGTGGTTTTATTATTAATGTTTTTCGAGTGGCGGGAATGGCATTGTTAGTTGCATCTCATCGCCTAGATTTGTTTAAATATTGGCATGAGGGTGAAGGTTCTTTAGTAGTGGGAATGCTTGCGGTGGTGTTGTTTGGGCTCTTTTATCAATTTATGTTGAAACGAGATAGCAAACTTAGTCAAAGTTCGGGAAATTAATTAGTTGCACTTTGAGGAAATATATGGGTTCTTCGATTTCCCCTCCCATAGTCAGGAGTCTCGCTCACTCAAATGTCTGGGTGTTGAAATCCGCCAATGTCACTACCTGTCGTTTAACGGCGTCTATATCTATCATAGAAAGGATGTCAGAAATTATAGGAAACCTGTTATGGCGACAACTGAAAGTCAAATAAATCAAATTTACGGTTCAGAGGATGCTCAAGGTATTTTACAGCTTGCGATCGCGCGGCGACAGGATGAGGGGGAATTATCCAGAGTGCAGCTTTTCGAGATTGCAGCGGAATTGGGCATTTCCGAACAGGATATTGTAGCGGCGGAACAGCAATGGTTAGCAACTAGAGGAGAATTTCAAGAAAAGCTGGTTTTTAACACTTTCCGTCGTCGTAAATTGCAGAAAAATGTAACAAAGTACGGCATTATCAATACTTTTTTAGTTTTGTTTAATCTAGCAGGAGCGCACGAGCTTTCTTGGTCACTGTTCATTTTACTAACGTGGGGATTGGGATTGTCGCTAAATGCTTGGAATGTTTATCAAACTGAAGGAGAAGATTACGAAAAAGCGTTTCAGCGGTGGCGGTTGAAGAAACAAGTCGGAGAGTCTATTGGTACTGCGACGAATAAGTTTAGGAAGTGGTTGCAGTCGTGATTTTCTCTTAAGAAAAAAGCGATCGCTTTTTCTTCAAATCAACTATCGCCCATACAAACAAATAGCAAAAGATAACTATTATGCCGGAAAAAACTGGGGCAAATGATTAATAACTGCTGTAATTTTATCCGATATTTAAGTTAGCTCCGACATTCTTAGCTGCCCTTCTCCCGCCATTTTCATACATCATTAGTTCGTACTTTTGGCAATTATTTCCAAACTACTGAGAACAAAATTGTGAGGGAGTAGCTGATCAAAAGCAGCGCGAGATTTCCGGCAGGCCTCAGCAAAATCGTCATCCGAAAGTTTATCGTGAAAAGCTTGGACATAATCTCCAATCCGATGCACTTCCGAAAAAGGAACGATCACGCAAAAATCTTCCCATTTCATACCTCTCAACTCCGGTAACGATTTATTGGTATCAATGAAAACCGGAATTCTCCCTGCTGACATCACCTCCCCGAGATGGTAACAGCCATTATCGTCTCCCCTCATCGCCAAGATATAAGCATTATTCTCGATATTTTCGATATACTCGGCTCTTTGGCGGTTTCTTTCTTCCACTGGGAGACTAAAAAAATCTCCCTTTCTTTCAATCACAGATATTTGTAGATTTTTCGCTTTTCGCACTTCTTTAATTATTTTTTTTCGGACTAATCGTGCAATCAACCTTCGCATTCCCAAATTCAAATTACGATTAACAAAAAGGTTGCATGCCATCCAGTTAACCATAGAATCCGAAAATTTAATATAACGTAATATCAACGTATTTAGTCGGGATGGATATTCAACATTTCCCACAAAACCGACAGTAGGTATTGATGGTTTTGGCATATTTACCTTCTCTCCCAGGTCATAAATCCATGGGGGTGTGGGTATGGATTTTTCTTTTTTATCACGGTAAGTTGCCGAGGCAAACAAGATTTCTCCTGGATAAGCCTGACACTCCAAACAGTTTGCAAAGGTGACGAGCGTCCTTTTTGATCCTAATACTTGGCGCCGGAATTTATTTAATTCAGCTTCCTTATGAAGGCCATAATAACTTGAAATAAAATGTGGAGTTACCACAATCTTGCCTGCATCTGCCAAGTCTGTAAATCGGTGAATCTTGACTACCTCCGGTAATTTATCCCTGAGCAAATTCCAAAACTGTAACTGTGGATTAGTGTCCGGCGGGCTGAGGTGCATTAGCAGTGGGGCTGGGCGTACCCCAGGAAGTAGTAAATCTTCCTTGATCCATATTTCCAGAGGTTTGTTCAGTTGGTCACTCATTTTTTTCTTCAGAGTAAATTTTTGTTTACTTTCAACCCAAATATTGACAGGCGGGGGACTCTCCCCGCCGCCACTGAATTTTAACATAGGCAATCAAAATTTTAAGAGCAGGGGGTAGGGTACCGCTAGTATAGAGCGTCTTACGTTTAATTAGAACGAGCTACTTCTGTGTTGCTTGCAGTTGCACCCAAAGTGCGCCCAAGTTTAACTGCAAACCCACTAAAATTACTGCGGCGAATCTTGCTTAGCCGCATCTTCAACCACAGGATGAATTAAAGCAGATCGCAAACCTTGCCGCATTTCCGAATTCAAATACCTGCGTTGCAAAACCTGCCATTTTTGCCAAGCTGCGTAGCGATTTTCGGCCAACAAACCCGCCAACTTGGGCAACTCTTTTTTCAGATCGCGATCGACAAAATCTGTCAGAAACTCGCCTAAAACTTCACTGTCTTGAATATCGCCCAAACATTCCTGAATAGCTTTCACATCTTCGACATAAACTTCGTAAGTCTCGCTGTAAAAATCCCCAAACAGATTCATCAAATAGCGAACCCGCTTCGCTTGCTTCCGCAAATCGTGCAGAATAGTTCCCTCGGCTGCTAACTTCTCTTCGACAGCCTCAGCATTTAAATCATCAACAACTTTAACTTTGCCATCTTCATATTCTGTACCCAACAGCCAAGCCGGATGTAGGAAAAACTCGCTGACTTGAGGTAACAGTAAATCTGGCAAAACCTCAGCAATTGGCAAATGTTCGATCGCCTGAAACTTCGGTTTTTCCAGCCAATCCTCGATCGACTGCTTCAGCGATTCGTAGCTTTTGTGCTCTAAAATCGCCCTCACCCCTTTCAAAGCCCGCTGGCGCTGTTTGAGCAAATTCAACAAAGCCTTATCCAAAACTTCCTGTTCGTCAGCCGGCAAATTCGGGTAATAGCGGTTTTGGAGACTTTCGAGCATCACATCCAAATCCCTGAGCGTTCCCAGAATCCGCCCCACCTTACCAATTTTACGTTCAGAACCCTCTTTTGGCCAATCTAAAACCGGAGCAAAACCAGTCACAGCCGATCGCAAACGTCTTAATCCCACGCGCATTTGATGAAGTTCTTCCGCGTCTTTGTCTTTGATAACTTCAGCCTCGTGTGCTACACTTTTGCGGAAATATTTATCAATCGCTCCAGATGCAGCGTCTCCGAGAGTTTTAACTTGAGTTTTAACTTTTGCTGATGTTTTTACGTTCATGGCAGGTGTAGATTCCACTTTGCAGATCGACTTTAATCTCGATTTCAAAGCTTTGTTAATAAGGGGTTATATCCTAGCACACACTTTTAATTTAGGAAGCGCAACCCGAATAAATCTTAATATAAAGTGCTTGACAATTTCTACTTAATCAGCATTTAGTAATCTAAAATTTTCAATCTAAAATCTAAAATCTAAAATCTAAAATAGAATTACCCTCCCTCGCCCTTGAGCTAATAAAAATTGGATTTCTAGCGCGCTTTCCCAAATAGGTTAAGATCGCTGCAAACCGATATTTATTCGCCAAAGGGTGAGAGAGGGTGCGATCGGGAGGACAAGTTTTAAATTAAATCAAACCCGCCCAGGCTGCCCGACTTCAAAGAGGCAGTTTAGCCTTTCCAGTCTTTCTCAGATTGCTCGAGCACGTAGGTTGCTACATCCTCGATTTGTTCGGGCTTCAACTTGGCGCCGAAAGCAGGCATAGCATTTTTGCCCTTAGTTACCTGAGTGGTAATAGCTTCCAGAGAATTCATACCGTACTTCTCAAGAGCTTCCTTTTTCAAGGTTTTCATGGCCATAACCACGTTGCCGCCACCGATGTGACAAGCAGCACAGTTCGAGCTAAAGATTTTAGCTCCTTTAACCGCATCACCTGCCAAAGCAGGGCGACCAAAGCCGACGGTAAAAATTGCGAACGCTAATAGGGCGATCGATAAGAGTCTTTTCAACGCAGTTCTCCTCTAATGGACACGCAAATGGTGATTCTTTAGATATTTTACCTGTTAAAACAGGCGCGATCGCGCAGTCGTATCGCCTTCTTTCGAGTAATTTACCACTTTTTGGCAGTGGCAGTTCAACTCTCAAAATTCTCCACGCCCCAGCCCGGAGCTTTCTGAGCAGCCCGGATCACAAAAGCCGCTAAATTTTCAATCTCAGCCTGTGGCATCCAGCTTTCCGGCACTTGGCGGCACCAAAAAGTCTCCTCAGTACCGTCATAAGTCATCGGTTCTCTCAGATACCCCACCAGACTATTGATGTTGTTGCGGGGAGGCGTTGCCCCTTTAAGGTCAGCCAAAGACAGAGATATCGTCGGATCGGGCAAATTAGCTCCTCCGACGTGACAATTAAGGCAATTTTGCTCGAACAATACCTTGCCCGCAGACAAATCCTGAGCCGAAAACAAGCGAGTATGTCCCTCAGAGTCCAACTCCAGAGCCACAGGTTCGCTGGCTTGTAAATACCTATTCACGTAAGAATCGGCAGCAGCCAAAACAGGTTGAGGAGGCAACAGCACGATCGGCAAAATAATTAACATCCCCAACAGAAAGCAGACAAAAGCACCACGACGCAGCATGAGGGACTACAACCTTTTGCGAGAATCAATGAGCCGGAGGTAAATTTTAGATTTCAGATGTTAGAGCGAAAAACGACCAGCCAGCAATTCTTGCCGAACTTCAGCCCTCTCCCAATCCAACATCCAAAATCTAAAATCTAAAATCTAAAATCGATTAGCGAGCGCCTTTGCCACCAGCCCACTGCTTGGAGACAATTTTCGGCTGCAACAGAATGTGACCGGCAATCGCGTACAAATCGTCATCCGAGAGATTTCTCATCTCAGCGAAAATATCCGCACTCTTCATGCTCGGATGCAGTTCCGAAATTTCCTCAAACCCGTCATAAGTGGTGGGATTTTTCATAAAGTCCACCAGCGACTCAATATTATTCCGGGGCGGGTTAGCCAAAGCCAGAGTTTCCGGGCTCAAATTCACGTTCGGGTCAGTTTTGGTCATCCCCGCAGCGTGACATTGAGCGCAAGCCGAATTGAATAGGCGTTTGCCTTGCTGAACTTGTTTGAGGCTCAGCACCACTGGAGCACCCTTGTCATTCAAAGTCACAGTGCGAAGTTCAGGACTCAGTTCGACAGCCATCGCACTGCTGACAAATAACTGAAAGCTCAAGAATACAGCGGTCAGAGCAATGAAATATCTTTTAAGCATGGTTCTCCTTAAAAAAATCCGGCAAATTATTGAACGCTAAGAGAGTATAGCTGGCAAACAGATTTGTGTTCAAAATTCCCTCTTTCTGCAACAACTGGCGAAAGTTGGTGCAGCCATACCTTTAAAGGTAGAGGAATTTTGCGATCTAATCTGCACGAAGTTTTGAGTCGCGCCTTTTTTCGAGAGTGGACATAATTGCCTTAACATCCTCCAAAGCCAAACGGGTTTGAGGGTGCTTGTAGGCAATTTCCAACTCATCGCACAAGCGGATCACATCTTCAACAGGGACGTTGAAGTCCTCTGCTATTTCTGCGATGGACAGGTCTGCAAAACCCATAATTTTTAGGTCGCTGACAGGTCAAAATTGAGTTGACGGCTATTAACTGAAAGCCGGACAATTTTAGAAAGCGCTGTTAGCTTGTTCTGTTAGTTTGTTCTGAGATGTTGTTCGATCGCAAGCTAACTAACCGCTAACTGCGACTAGGCATTTTTGCCCAGCCTAACTTCAGGGCCAATCAACTTCCGATCAATATCATCCCACTGCTGCGTCGTTATTACCAATAGGACTTGCGCGGGCGGGGTTAAAAACCCCGTGTCTGCGTGAACGTCTCGTTAACAAACTCAATATTTTTGGTATAAGCCAGGTTTTTCGCAATTCCTCAGCAATTTCCTCTGTGCCCCGCACTCACCAACAGACAATCCTCCGGCGCAGCAGCTTAGGGAGAAAGTTTGAAAGCGTGAGTCTGCGGGGGCAAAGCGTGGTTATCGCTGGCTTCGAGGGCGGGGAATTCCGAGTCTGCCAAGAAAGGCTGGGGCTGGTGGAGGCTGATGAGCTGACCGAGAGTTTTCTTTAATTGAGTCCGGGGTACAATCAAGTCTACAAAACCGTGGGCGAAGGAGTATTCGGAAGTTTGATAATTTTCCGGCAGCTTTTCCCGCAGAGTTTGCTCGATTACCCGGCCGCCCGTAAAGGCCACAGTAGCTTTTGGCTCTGCAATTATAATGTCTCCCAGCATGGCAAAACTGGCGGTGACGCCGCCGGTGGTCGGGTGGGTCAAAATCGGGATGTAAAGCAGTCTCGCTTCCCGGTGGCGTTCCAGAGCCCCGGAAATTTTAGCCATTTGCATCAAGCTGAGCATTCCTTCTTGCATTCTTGCACCACCGGAAGCGCAGACAATGATCACGGACAAGCGTTCCCGCGTGGCGTGTTCGATGAGGCGAGTCAGCTTTTCTCCGACAACTGATCCCATGCTGCCGCCGATGAACTGAAATTCCATGACTCCGAGGGCGACTGGCAAATTTTCTAGTTTGCCGATGCCTGTTTCTACGGCGTCTAGGTGGCCTGTTTTTTCTTGAAATTCTCGGAGTCGATCGCTATATTTTTTTCGATCGCGAAATTTCAGGGGATCGGTGGCGTGCAGTCCTTCGTTAAGGGGCACCCAGGTATTGGGATCGATCAACTGCTCGATGCGATCGTCACTGTAAACTCTGATATGATGCCCGCATTCCAAGCAAACCATTTGATTTGCTCGCAGGTCTTTGGTATAACTCAGGGCATCGCAAGCTTCGCATTTATTCCAAAGTCCGTCCGCAATTTCTCGTTCCGGCCGTTCTTGGGAGTTGGGTACTGATTTTCGTCGATTTGCAAACCAATCAAATAGAGACATTAAAACTTGGTAATTGGTAATTGGTAATTGGTAATTGGGAATTGGTAATTGGTAATTAGTAATTGTTAGTTGTTAGTTGCTAGTTGTCAATTGCTAGTTGTTCAGTGACTAATGACTAATGACTAATGACTAATCACCAGATTCTGGCTCATCTTCAACTGGACTGATGAGGAGCGATGCTGTTCGCTGGTGTTCTGGAAGAACTTGCAGGGCTGTAGCACTTCCAGCCCCGAAATAAGATGCTATGCCCAAGTCTACAATCCGGGCCGGGATTTCATGAGCAGCTAGGAGCTGCTGCATTAATTCCGCTTCCCAACGAAAGCTAGTAGTTGTAAGTGTAATCCAAGACACGGAACAATTTTACCAATTTTTGAGACAATGTTATGTTCGATCGCGCCTGACTACGGGCACATCAGAAACTAAAATTCGGGAAAAACAACTGCCAGTAACTAGATAAGATCGCTTCGCCCCACAGAGCAGTAATTGCTGTACCGAGAGCCAGAAACGGGCCGAAAGGCATGGGTTGACGCCGATCGAGTAACCCGATAGCGATCGCCCCGCCACCGACAAAAGCCCCGGCGACACAGGCGATAAATCCCGCTAGCAGCAAGTATTTCCAACCCAGCCAAGCTCCCATCAAGGCGGCCAATTTTGTATCTCCGGCGCCCATAGCATTCTGCCCCAGCCCGATCGTCCCGGCAAGTCCGATCGCGTCAAACAGCCACAACCCGACAACTGCTCCCGCGATCCCATCGAGTACCAGATAGTGTATCGAGTCGATCAAACTAAATGTCGGCCACCAACCTTTCGCCACCTGGAAAACCAATCCGAGCACCAAACCCGATCGAGTTAAAGAATTAGGCAAAGTCATTGTATCGCAATCAATCAAAGACAAAGCCAACAGCCAGCTAAACAAAGCCCAAAAACCAAGAGTTTGCACTGTTACGCCAAACCGCCAAAAGATTAGCAAAAATAGCAAACCCGTAGCTGCTTCCACCAGTGGATAACGGACAGAAATCCCACTGTGGCAGTGATTGCAGCGTCCCCGCAGCCATAGCCAACCGAAAACGGGTATATTTTCGTAATTTCTGAGTTGATTTAAACATTTGGGACAGCGAGAAGGAGGGTGGATCACCGACAAACCCGCAGGCAACCGATAGACTACCACATTTAGAAAGCTGCCAATAGCCGATCCGACAATAAAGACGATCGCCGTGACAAGGCAATTAAAGATTATTTCCATTAAGTTGACTGTTGACTGTTCACTTTTGACTGGGGTTATGTATCAGTTGTCAGTTGTCAGCAGCGCTGTTTCATTCTCTTGTAGGGGCAGCAAAGAGTGGCTGCCCCAATCCCACCAAATGCCTAAAAGATCCTGGATGGGTCTGGTCGGCATTCTTCGCACGACAAGAGTCAAAACGTGGGTTTTCCTGAGAATGAAACAGCCCTGAGTTGTCAGTTGTTAGAGCCTGTACGGTCAATTACCCATCATAAAAGGTATTAATAGTCAAAAATGCAAGTTTTCATAAAATCCTGAAAACATGGCTCTTCACGAGAAACCTATTTTAGTGCGACCGTTGGAGCGGACATAATATTAGTTACTAATTACCAATTCCCAATCCTCAATTATCAATTATCACCAATGACCAATTAGCAATTAATACATTTGAGATTCAATTTCGTCAAAAGTAACAAAACGTTCACCCGGCAATAAAATCGGCTGCGAAGCAAAAATTACCTGGCCTCGATCGCTTCCTTGACTGACAACTACACCCGCCGGACGCTGCATCTGCTCGGAATGCACTTTCAGATACATACCATAGGCCGATCGAGCAGCTCGGATCAAATCGGGAGCTAGCAAGCTGTGAGTCTCGGAAGTTTCTATAGTGGGTTCTGGGTTGGGCTGGTATGGAGTCACTGGAAACTTATCATAATGGTATAGGTCGAGTTATTGGTGTAGCATCTCGATTGATCGAACTTACCCTATTTTTTAAGAATAAACTTAGGTGGAAATTATTAATAGATTAACCTACAATCCTCCCTTGGCTGCGATCGAACTGCGACTGCGATCGCTCCTTTCGGCTCAACTGTACGCTGCTGCGTGGGTAGATCCGTCCCCCGCAACGCTAATGGGGGTTTTCGATCACCTGCGAACTCTGCGCTACATCCTCCACGACTACGTGCCCAGGCCAGTGTCCGAATCTCCGCCCAACCCGGGCGAGGTGCGCTACCAGTGGCAAACAGGCACCTTGCTGTTCACCGATTTGGAAGGGTTTACGTCGCTGTTGGAAGCAAACGCGGCCCAAGGACGCAAGGGAGCTGAAACGTTGCTGGGCGTGATTAACGACTATTTTGCCTCGATGATTGAAATTGTCAGCAAATCGGGCGGGGATTTGCTGGAGTTTACCGGAGATGCCATGCTGGTGCAGTTTCTGTCAGGAATTCACCAAGAGGATACAGCCAGGGCGGTGCGGGCTGGTTTGCGGATGCAGCGGGCGATGGCTGAATTTGCGAATATTGAAACGGCGCGGGGTGTTTTGTCTTTGAAGATGCGGGTGGGCATCCACTGCGGCCGCTACATTAGTGCTGACATCGGTACACCGCAGCGGATGGCTCACGTACTGCTGGGACATTCAGTCCAGCAAGCCAAGCAAACTGAGGGTTCTGGGAGTGTGGGGCGGGTGTGTGTGACTGAAACTGCTAGAGAGTCTTTGGGAGAGCAATTTCGCTTTGAACCCGGGAAACAGGGTTATTTTTTGGTGGCGGACGATTTCACGGACGATCGACTCGGAGAGTATGATATCACTTTGACTGGGCGGCGGATGCCGAGTTCGGTATTGCTCGATCGCAGCGTTGCGGGCTTGGTAAAAGAAATCGGGGAAGCTGTGAATCGGCTTGAACCTCTTGCTAGTTATATTCCCAACACTATCCTGAGACTGCTGGTGGAAAATGCAGACAGGCGGAAAATTCCGCCGGATTTTCCTGAACCGACCGTGATGTTTGTCAACTTGATAGGTTTACCGGAGTCTGTGGAGAAAGCTTCGCCGGAGGAAGAAGTCAACCTGGTAGTGGGTTTTTCTCGGGTGTTTGCGTTGATCGATGCTGTAGTCTCAGCTAAAGGGGGCGTGTTGCAAAAAGTAACGGCGCACTTAGATGGTTCGGATATGCTGATTTATTTTGGCGTGCCCGACGCTCACACGGATGACACCAGCCGCGCGGCTAGTGCCGCGATTGCAATCCGAGATATCATTGCAGGTTTGCCTCTGGTAATTATCGCGGGTGAAGAAATAAAAGTAAGCTGTCAAATTGGGCTGTCCCTGGGGCCGGTGTTTGCTGCTGAGGTTGGGGAACCGCGAGGGCGCAGGGAGTTTAATATCCTCGGGGATACGGTGAATACGGCTGCTCGGTTGATGAGCAAGGCGGGGGAAAACCAAATTTTGATTGCTGAAAGGGTGTATGAGTCGATCGATCTCAACTTCATTTGTGAGGCTTTGGGATCTGTTGCTCTGAAGGGGAAATCTGCTCAAACTCCGATTTTTGCTTTGCAAGGTGCAAAAGGGGAGAAGGGAAAAGGGGGCGTTTAAATAACTTTGCTGGCTAATAATGGCATACTACTCGTCAATTGAGAGCATGACAAACCATTACCGCATCATTAATAATGATGCGCGAGCGTACCCCAAAATATTTAAATACGGTAAATCGATAAAATTAGCGTATATAGCCTGTAATACTCCAACAACGATCGCGATCGTTGGTGCTGGCTTTAGTGGTTCTCTAGTAGCGACTAACCTGTTAAACGGAACTTACCCCCTGCGAGGGTAGTTCTGGGGGCTGTATTCTTTGTCCCGTCTCGGTTTTAGCGACTTGACTGCCGACAAACCGTAGTCATTTATTTAAGATTTTCTTAATATTTAGGCCCAGAGTATTGTTCTGTGATGAATTTAAGCAAAAACTCCGCCACATAAGGGTTGTAAGAGATTGTAGTCATGTAAAAGACTTGGACGCTCCGGGCAAGTCTCACCTCGCAATGGTTTCAGACGGAACTTACCCCGCACACGGCGTCAGTCCCGGTTAAAAACAGCTAACCGCCCCCTGCTAATCAAGCTGATTGAGCGCGATCGCCATATTGGCAAGGGAGTTGCCTATAGCACCACCAAAAGTCGAGTTGGTTTTTTTAACCATCCATTGATCTTGAGTGTGCCTTGCTGTAAGATAAAATTCAGCTATACTACGGTAAACCAATCGATTTATAGTATAAAATGCGTAAGTCCTAATTAAACGAGACATTTAGCAAGGAATTGAGGAGACGAATCATGAGCAAGTGGTTTGCCATTGCCGGACGTAGGTTGCTGCTATTTTTTATTTCTGGGGTGTTTCTAGCGGTATTAGTCAATGCCTGTACTAATTCTGCCTCTCCTGGAACTGGCACTACAGCAGCATCGCCAGGCTCATCTCCTACGGCAGTTCCTACGGTAGTACGTTTAGATTATGCCTACTACAATCCTGTCAGTCTTGTGTTGAAAGAGAAAGGCTGGCTGGAGGAAGACTTAGCCAAAACCAATATCAAAGTGGAATGGGTGCTCAGTCAAGGTAGTAACAAGGCATTAGAGTTTCTCAATGGCAGCAGCATAGACTTTGGCTCGACTTCTGGTGCTTCCGCACTGATTGCCAAAGCCAATGGCAATCCCATCAAGTCTATTTACGTTTACTCGAAGCCCGAATGGACAGCATTAGTAACTACTGCAAATTCTTCCATTCAAAAAGTCGCCGATCTCAAAGGCAAGAAAGTTGCAGCAACGCGCGGAACAGATCCGTTTATTTTCTTGTTGCGTGCCTTGGATCAAGTCGGTTTGACTACCAAAGATGTAGAAATTGTGCCTTTGCCACACGCTGACGGTAAAGCTGCCCTTGAGAAAGGCGATGTCGATGCCTGGGCTGGTCTCGATCCATTTATGGCACAGACAGAAGTAGAAAAAGCCTCGAAACTCTTCTTCCGCAATCCCAAACTAATTAGTCAAGGCTTTTTGAATGTCCGCGAGGCATTTGCCAAACAATATCCTGAACAAGTTAGTCAAGTGCTAACCGCCTATGAGAAGGCACGGAAATGGGCGATCGCAAATCCTAGTGAACTCAAGCAAGTGGTGATTAAAGCATCGAAGCTGACAGAAGCGGTAGCAACTAAACAATTAGAGGAGCGAACTGATATATCAAACTCATCGATTGGTGACGAACAAAAAGCCGTTATTAGTGCTGCTGGGGATGTCTTGAAAAAAAGCGGCGTGATCGAGGATTCCGTTGATGTCATTACAGTAGTTAACAATTTAATCGATCCGCAGTATGTGGCAAAGGTTGCCAAATCATAAGTAAAAAAAATCTGCTGTGGATATACACCAACTCACCAACGCATATCAGAAATTTAAAAATTAAAAATTAAAATTTTAAAAATAAATTCATCATTTTTAATTTTGCATTTTTAAATTTCAATTCCGAGCCAAAGCTATCTATGCAGAACAGCAAACACTAAGTTATGGAACAAAGACTTGCGATCGCAATACCACGCGCACAAACAGGTAATATTTGGCAATTCCTCAGTCGTCTGGGCAGAGCAAAAGGCTTGCTCTTGCCAGTCTTTCTCTTAATATTGTGGGAAAGCCTGTCTAGGTTTGGCTTGGTTGCTCCTAACTTGTTACCTGCTCCCTCAAATATTCTTACAACAGTTTGGCAACTCGGTGCAGCAGGGGAACTATGGCAGCACATTGGCATTACACTCTATCGAGTCTTTGTTGGCTTCCTAATTGGTACATTTTTTGCCACTCTTCTAGGAGGATTAACAGGCTATTCTTGCCTAATTCACGATTTACTCGACCCGCTTTTGCAATCACTTCGTAACATTCCTTCGCTGGCATGGGTGCCACTATTTATCCTCTGGATGGGAATTCATGAGCCTTCCAAAATTGCTTTGATTGCCGTTGGAGTCTTCTTCCCCGTTTACTTAAATCTCATGAGCGGCATTCACAATGTCGATCGCAAATTGGTTGAGGTTGGCAAAATCTATAGACTTAATGATTGGCAGCTTATCAGTCGCGTGTTCTTACCCGCGACATTGCCGGCCTACATAGTCGGTTTGCGAAGTGGCTTGGGTTTGGGCTGGATGTTTGTCGTAGCGGCTGAATTGATGGGAGCCAGTCAGGGCTTAGGCTTCTTATTGATCGATGGGCAAGCGACTGGACGACCCGCCATCACCCTCGCCAGCATTCTCTTGTTTGCGATTTTCGGAAAAGTGACTGACTCAATTATTGGCATTGCATCGCATTGGCTACTCCATTGGCAGGATGTTCACGCTTCCAACCATTAGTTCAAAGTATTAATTTCAAGCATTCATTCAAAGCGCCAAGGAGGAAACATATATGCTAATCATCGAAGGACTGCATAAGCGATTTAAAAATGGTTTTGTAGGATTGGAGTCTATTGATTTAACTGTTAATCGTAGCGAGATTGTTAGTTTAATTGGTACGAGTGGTTGCGGCAAAAGTACACTTTTACGGATCGTTGCCGGATTAGATATGCCAACTTATGGAGATGTGCAAATTGACGATATTCGCATTAACAAACCTCATCCAGAAATTGGTGTAATATTTCAAGAACCTCGGCTGATGCCTTGGTTAACCGTCTGGGAAAATGTGCAGTTTGGTTTGCATCATTTACCGAAGGATGAACGCAAGGCACGGGCAAGTGATGCTCTAGTTAAGGTTGGATTACAAGATTTTGCTCGTTTGCTGCCACGCCAATTATCAGGAGGAATGGCTCAACGGGTGGCGATCGCCCGTGCCCTCGTCACTAATCCTTCTATTTTATTGCTAGATGAACCCTTTAGTGCTCTCGATTCCTTTACTAGAATGCAACTACAGGATCGTCTGTTAGAAATTTGGCAATCCGATCGCCAGACTATTATTCTTGTGACCCATGATGTTGAAGAAGCACTGATTTTAAGCGATCGCGCGATCGTTATGCGTGGCAACCCTGGACGCATCCATATCGAGCTAGATATCGATATTCCCCGTCCCCGCAGGCGTACCGATCGCAATTTGCAATATTGGAAAGAAAAATTATTGAGTACCTTGGATTTATCCAATACGCAAACTGTTCCTTTAGAGGTTTAAATCCCAAGCTAGAGCGCAATTAATATCTAAGAAAGTTAAATCATGACTGCTAAATTATTCCCAAACTACGATCCTACGCTCTTTCAAGGAGCTATTTCTTATTACTTGCAATATCGACCGCGCTACCCAAATGCTCTTTACGATTTAATCTCACAGGAATTTCAATTAGACGGGCAAGGCAAGCTTCTCGATCTCGGCTGTGGGATTGGCTTGGTAGCGATCGCCTTACACGATCGATTTAAATCTGTTTTGGGTATCGATCCCGATCCAGAAATGCTCGAAGTTGCCAAGCAAGAAGCTAAACTGGCTCATGCTTCAAATATCGCTTGGGTAAAGGATTTAGCAGAAAATATTTCCCCGGGAATTGGTACATTTTCCCTTGTCACCATTGGTCGTGCTTTTCATTGGATGGATCAAGAATTGGTGCTACAGCGTAGCTACGATTTGCTCGATCGCACCAGTAACGCTAATAAGGGGATAGCGATTATTCAAACTGAAAAAGATATTTGGTCAAATGACTCTGTTTGGGCACAAAATGTGCTAGCTACGATTAAACGGTGGCTAGGAGAAGAGCGCCGTGTGGGATCGAGTAGCGTTCCTTTGCTCTACAAGTCTGATTTAGAAGTTTTGGATCGATCGCCATTCGTTCGGATTAAGCGCCATAAGATTGACTTTCAAAAACACTGGACGATTGATAATTTTATTGGTTATCTCTACTCCACCGCTTACTGCCGTCGTGATTACTTTAATGGCGATACTTCCGTATTTGAAACGGAAATTAAAGCAGCAATTCTCAGTGCAGAACCTTCAGGTCAGTTTGTTGAAGATGTACCTATTTCTGTTTACTTGGGTTTTAAGGACTGACCAACCTACAGGAATCCTAAATCATTTGTACCTCATTACTTCCCTCAATTTTGTATCATCAATATGAAAACATCCCTTGCAGACTCGAAAAGCACAGCACAACAAGACAGCAAGCAAGATTATGTAGCGATCGCGAGATCGCTTGCTCAAGAATTTGCTGCTACTGCCATCGAACGAGATCGTGTTGGCGGTACGCCAAAGTATGAACGCGATCGCATTCGTTCTAGCGGTTTGCTCGGTTTGATTATCCCTAAAGAATATGGCGGTATTGGCGAAACGTGGATTACTGCACTCCAAATTTCCCGCGAGTTGGCAAAGACTGATAGTTCTCTAGCTCATGTTTATTCCTATCACCATTTAGGGGTGGTTATCCCGCATCTTTTTGGCACGGAGGATCGCAAGGCACAGTTCTACAAAGACACAATGACAAACAATTGGTTTTGGTGCAATGCTCTCAATCCTCTCGATCGCCGTGCCACTTTAACTCCTGATGGTACAGGCTTTTTACTGAACGGGATAAAAAGCTTTTGCTCTGGCTCTAAAGATTCAGATATCTTACCCATCACTGCGGTTCGTCAAGATACATCTGAACTCACAATTATTGTAATTCCCACTCAAAGAGAGGGTGTAAAAATCCATGACGATTGGGATAACATCGGGCAACGTCAAACCGATAGCGGTAGTATTAGCTTTGACCAAGTGCGCGTTTATGACTCGGAAGTGTTTGGCGATCGCACCCGTGCTGATATTCCTTTCCGTACTTTACGAGCTTGCTTGACGCAAATCAATCTTGCCCATATTTATCTGGGTATTGCCGAAGGAGCATTTGCTGCGGCCAAAGACTATACTTGCACCCAAGGACGACCCTGGTTGACTTCCAATGCTGCTAGTGTGACGCTTGATCCCTACATTCTGAAACACTACGGAGAAATGTGGGTCGATCTGCAAGCGGTTAGCAGTTTGACGGATCGAGCCGCGGCCATTGTGCAAGCAGCTTGGGAAAAAGGCATAGATTTAACAACAGAAGAACGTGGAAAATGCGCGATCGCGATCGCCACGGCAAAAATTGCTGCCACAAAAATAGGTTTAGATGTGACAACTCGCATTTTTGAAGTGATGGGGGCGCGTGCTACCACCAGTAAATATGGTTTCGATCGCTACTGGCGTAATCTCAGAACGTTTACGCTACATGATTCTGTTGACTATAAAATTCACGATCTGGGTAACTGGGTACTCAACGATCAGCTCCCCAATCCCAGCTTTTATACGTAAAAAACATCCTTTTTAAAGGATGTTTTATCTTCACTCGGCGGTATCTCAGCTTTTTATGCAGATAGCAGCAGGGCTAGATGCTACTTTTTCTTCTGGGGGTGCAACTGATACATTACCACTGAATATTAATCATTCAAGTAACTAGATAAGTCAGACAAGCAAAAATTTACACAATGTGCTTGCATTTTTGAAGTCCTTTGTGGAATAATAGGAGCTTGTTAGCGTAAACTACGGTTAATCGGTCGCTTTATAGTAGTTTACTCATCAATAATGATTAGTTCAGCTTTTACATGGTTATTGCGTTTTTTTGTTTTCAATACTTGAAGCTTAGGAAGGAACAGTGTTAACCCGATTAAGAGAAAACCCATTTTTAGCTAAATTGAGGCATTTTGGGAGCAAACTCAAACCTAGTTCAATCAAGACCTTTGCTTTGCTTTTTGCAGTTGGCTTCAGTTTGAGTTTAACCGTTTCTGCCTGTAGTCCTACTCAGCAAACAAATACAACTACTGCCCCGACTTCTGCTGCCACATCGGTGGCTAGTTCTAACTCACAACAAAGCAATGTAATTAGGATCGGCTATCAAAAATATGGAACCCTAAGTATCCTTAAATCACGGGGAAGTTTAGAGAAACGTTTGGCTTCCCAAAGCACTTCTGTACAGTGGCTTCAATTTCCCGCTGGCCCTCAATTACTGGAAGCTTTGAATGCAGGCAGTATTGACTTTGGCCATACAGGAGAAGCGCCGCCTATTTTCGCACAAGCTGCTGGCGCACCATTGGTATATGTTGCTAATGAGCCTCCTAATCCTAAAGGTGAAGCTATCGTAGTACCGAAAGATTCTCCTATTCAAGATGTGGCTGGGTTGAAAGGCAAAAAAGTTGTATTTAACAAAGGTTCAAATGTGCAATACCTCGTGGTAGAAGCATTAAAAGCCGCCGGATTAAAATATAGCGACATTCAGCCTATTTATCTGCCCCCAGCAGATGCGCGGGCAGTTTTTGAACAAGGTAGTGCTGATGCTTGGGCAATTTGGGACCCGTTTTTTACAGTAGCGAAACGAGCTACAGAATCTCGCGTTCTTAAGGATGGAGAAGGGCTGGTAGCTAATCGGGAATTCTATCTAGCTGCCAAACCTTTTAACGAGCAATATCCTGACCGGATTAAGGCAATTTTAGAGGAACTTCAAAAAGTAGATGAATGGGCGGCAGCTCAACCAACAGAAGTGGCAAAAATGCTGTCTCCTGAGCTTGGTATTGATGTTCCAACTTTAGAGGAAATCTCACGGAGACGGCCTTACGGTGTACAGCCAATTACGGATGAAGTCGTTACTTACCAGCAAAAAGTTGCTGATACTTTCTTGGATTTGAAGCTGCTTCCCAAACAGGTAAAAATTAGCGAAGTGGCTCAGGTAACTAAACAATAAATAGTGATGGAGACTCAGGAAAATGGAATTATTTTGGTTTATACCAACTCACGGAGACGGACACTATTTAGCGTCAGGAATTGGAGGGAGAGCTTGCAGTTTCTCCTACTTAAAGCAAATCGCCCAAGCCGTTGACCATTTAGGATTTACGGGTGCTCTGCTGCCGACTGGACGCTCATGCGAAGACGCATGGGTAGTAGCTTCATCTCTAATGTCTGTAACGGAAAAAATGCGCTTTCTAGTTGCGATTCGTCCGGGATTAATGTCTCCTGGGGTAGCAGCACGGATGGCAGCAACGTTTGATCGGTTATCTAACGGACGCTTATTGATTAATGTGGTGACCGGCGGCGATCCGGTAGAATTAGCAGGAGATGGAGTGCATCTCAGTCACGATGCTCGTTATGAATTAACGGATGAATTCTTGACAGTTTGGAGAGCGATGCTTGAAGGTAGTAACTCCAATAACGTGCGAGATAAAGAAGTCGATTTTAGCGGTGAATATCTCCAAATTAAGGGCGGTAAAGTTCTCTTCCCACCTGTACAAACTCCCCATCCTCCCTTGTGGTTTGGCGGTTCATCGCCCATAGCACAACAAATTGCGGCTAAGCATATTGATGTCTATCTGACTTGGGGAGAACCGCCGCAACAAGTGGCAAAAAAAATTGAAGCTGTGAAAAAATTAGCAGCAGAACAGGGTAGAACTGTGCGGTTTGGGATTCGCCTTCATGTCATTGTGCGCGAAACTGAAAGCGAAGCTTGGGAGGACGCAAATCGGTTGATTAAATATGTCGATGAAGATGCGATCGCAGCCGCCCAAAAAGCTTATGCCAGAATGGACTCTGAAGGGCAAAAGCGGATGACAGAACTGCATGCAGGCAACCGCGAAGCTCTAGAAATTAGCCCCAATTTGTGGGCTGGAATTGGGTTAGTAAGAGGCGGTGCCGGTACTGCCTTAGTGGGAGATCCCGATACCGTTGTTGCACGAATGTTGGAATATTGCGAATTGGGAATTGAAACTTTCATTTTTTCCGGTTATCCCCACTTAGAAGAAGCGTATCGAGTCGCTGAATTGCTATTCCCCCGCTTGCCGTTGAAGAACCAACCACCTGCAAATCAACCGCAAATGTTTAGTCCTTTTGGCGAAATTGTTGCCAACGATAAGTTTATCCAACAAAAACAAGTTATTCCTACGAGCGCATCATGAACAAAAAATGGCTCAAAAATCCCTATTTTCAGCAGGTAATTCCCTGGATTGTACCGATTGTGCTGATTGTTAGCTGGCAACTTTTAGTGCAGGTGGGTTGGCTTTCGACAAGAGTTTTACCCGCACCAACAGGTGTTTTAAGTGCAGGAGTTAGATTGGCAATTACCGGGGAACTGTTTCACCATATCGGAATTAGTGCTTGGCGTGCCGTCGTTGGTTTCATCATCGGCGGAGGAATTGGTTTAACTCTTGGTTTCCTCAGCGGTCTTTCTCCAATCGCCGAAAAGCTGCTAGATACTTCTGTACAAATGGTTCGTAATGTTCCCCACCTCGCCTTAATTCCCCTAGTAATTTTATGGTTTGGAATTGGCGATGTAGCTCGGTTATTTTTGGTGGCTTTGGGTGTGTTTTTCCCCATGTATATCAATACATTTCATGGCATCCGCAGCGTCGATGCCGGATTGATTGAAATGGGAAAAGTCTATGGTTTGAGTCCTACATCTCTTTTATGGCAAGTTATTCTGCCTGGGGCTTTGCCTTCAATTTTGGTAGGCGTGCGATATTCTTTGGGGATTATGTGGCTGACGCTGATTGTCGCAGAAACAATTGCTGCGGATTCTGGTATTGGTTACATGGCAATGAATGCTCGCGAGTTCTTGCAAACTGATGTTGTGGTGTTGAGCATTATTATGTATGCTTTGTTGGGTAAGTTTGCAGATGCGATCGCCAGGAAGTTAGAAGAGAAATGGCTGGCTTGGCATCCCAATTATCAGCCAGCTTAGCTAGAAAAAACCACGAATAAGAAAGAAAAATGAGAGTGTCCCCTTTTTCTTTCTTAGTTCCTCTAGAAATGCTGTCCTTCACGATCGGCTCAGTTAGTGTTTTTTACGTATAAAAGCTGGGATTGGGGAGCCGATCGTTGAGTACCCAGTTACCCAGATCGTGAATTTTATAATCAACAGAATCATGTAGCGTAAACGTTCTCAGATTACGCCAGTAGCGATCGAAACCATATTTACTGGTGGTAGCAGGCGCCCCCATCACTTCAAAAATGCGACTTGTCACATCTAAACCTGTTTTTGTGGCAGCAACCTTTGCTGTTGCGATCGCTGCCTGCTCCACAACTTCAATGATCTCCAGTCCTAATACACGATCCATGCTGAATGTTTTCTCCTATTGCACCTCCTGGCTACTCCACGGCTTTGGAGGCGCTCACTGCCTGTGAGTCGGATTTTGAGCTTTTTAGCCAACAGGTCTATGAAACTCACGACCGTGAGAGCGAAGACTAGGAATTTTCTATCCCATCATGGTTTTGACGGCGAGGATTACAACAGTCGCCAAAAAAATCCGACGTAACCAGCGATTGCTAAGTTTGAGAGCCACCTGTGAGCCGATGATGCCCCCAATAAACATGGCAATACCTAAGATGATGCCCAATCGATAATCAACTATGCCAGCCGCTGTGAAAACCCCCGTTGCAACGAGCGAGGAAAAGATATTCACCAGCTTGGTTGTAGCGATCGCTTCCACAAAAGTCATCCGAAAGAGCGCCACATAGGCAGCCGTTAGCAAGGTGACGTACCCGCCACTGAAAAAACCACCATAGATACCCAGCCCAAACGTTGCCAAATAACCGAGTACTTGGGCTGCCCGTGATGGGCGATCGGCTGCCGGAAGAACGCCAGCTCGATGATTCGCGATCGAGAAAACAGCAACCGCAATCATGGCAGCCGAAACAATCTGCGGTAAGGACTTTGACGGTATTACCAGGACTAATCCTGCTCCTAGAATTGAGCCAATCAGAGTCAGCCCAATCAAGAGAGGCAAGCGTCTTAGATTAATCGTCTGTTGCTTCAGAAACGGTAACGTTGCACCAATACTCATAAACGTGAGTGCCAGCATATTAGTGGCTAAAGCCGTGCGCGGTGCAATGCCCATCTGCAACATTACAGGCACCGTAATTAAGGAGGTGCTGCCTGTAATCACGCTGATCGTGCTGGTCGCTAAAAAAACTGTAATTAGGATCAGTAGTTGAAGGGAAACCATATAGGTTCTATAAGTTCCCTTACGCTAATTGGGCAGCCGAAACAAAGGTCGTAACCGCACCCCGATCGCAGTTCCCAGGAGTGCAGCCACAATCCACAGCCAGCCGTGCAAACTGGTAGAGGCGATCGCCCCAAAGAACCCACTCACATTGCAACCGTAGGCAAGAAATGCACTGTAGCCCATCAGTAAGCCACCTAATATCGCCGCCGCTAGAATCTGTTTGGAAGGCCCAAAAGTTGGAACCCATCGCCCTGCTAACCCTGCAGCCAGCAGCGATCCTAGAACGATCCCACCATTCATCACCGAACTGGCATCTGCAAACACGCCATTCGTGAGAGCAGCCTGAGCGTTGGCAGTCTTCCAAAATGGGCTGCTGGTAGAGTCCCACCCCAAAAACGATGCAATCTCAGCCGCCCACAGCGCAAAGCCCCAGGTAATCCGCCAGGGTTGGCCAGACACGATCAGCGTCAGCCAGTTGAGGAGTGACAGCGCGATCGCACCTGTGAGTAGCGACCAAGGGCCGTAAATTAGCTGAGTTAGCGAGGAGGGGAAAAGCGGAGGGGAAGAGGTTAGGGGAGGAGAAGAAAGAGCTTTTGCAGAAGGGAAAATGCGCCCGAGAGCAACAAACAAAGCAGCGAAAATTGTTAGTTGCAAAACCACTGCCCAAAACCAGCCAAGATTATCGGCCAAAGAAATCGCCGGCAAAGCAGGCAAATTCACCCACAACTGTCGGGTTAAGCTGGCTGCAAATGCTCCAATGCAAAATGTTACCAGCGTCATCAGCAGAGTGAGACTACCGGAACCAACGGTATACAAAGTCCCACAGCCGCAGGCTCCCCCAAGCTGCATCCCAATCCCAAACAGGAAGGCACCGATCGCCCCTTGAACGCCTACAGGAGAAACAGCACCCCGCACTTGCTGCCCAAATACGGTTCCGGCTGCCAGAGTCGGTGCAAACAGAACGGTAGCGATCGCCAGCATGATAATTTGTGCGATCGCTCCCCGCGCGTCTCTGTGCACAAGTAACTTGCGGTAGGCACTGGCAAAGCCAAAGCTAGAATGGTAAAGTGTTAGCCCCAGCAACCCACCAATCAAGAACAATAGGCTTTGCTGCCAACCATAACGATTGAGTGTAATTGCCCCAACAGTAAAAAGTGCTAAGGCGATCGCAATTATCAAGCGATCGGGACGAAAAGGAGCCCATAACGGCTCACCAGAAACTGATGAACTCATTTTTACTACTTCTTAGGTGGGCTCTTCGGTTGTTCCGGTGGCGGATCGCAACTGCCTAAAGCGGGTTGACTTAGCGGTACAAAATCCAACCCAAATATTACTGCCACAGTAGCAAAAACAACAAGTGATGAAATCCAAACTTTCATACATTACACCTTTAAATGTTGAACAGCTTAGCACCAAATAACTAAACTTTTTCCGGCCCAGTTTCCACTGGCAAATTAGACGTACTGTACTCAGTCCAAGAACCGTCGTAGATCCGAACTTTAGGATATCCCAAAAGATGTTTTAGCACAACATACTGTAATGTCGCTTCACGCCCAGTGCTGCATGACACAATCACATCATCTGAAGGCTTAATCTTCTTGTCCGCCAGGATTTTGCGAACCTGATCCAGTGACTTCAACTGATGAGGGTTTTTGAGATCCTCCTGAGAGTTTTCAGCTTCCGTAAACGCAGGCCAGGGAATATTTTTCGCACCAGGAATGTGCCCATTGCGTACCCAGATATCTTTCTCACCTCGGAATAAATCACCTGGTCTAGGATCGATAAAAACCACACCTGGTTTACCAATTAATTCTCCAACCTGTTGAAGGTTAACGCGAAGTGAGGGATTATCTTGAACCGCAAACTGTGTAAACTTGTATTTGGGATATTCCTTAACAACAGGTTGCCCAGAGGCTTTGTATCCTGTATATCCCCCATCTAAAACTGCAATATCTTTTACTCCCGATCGCTCTAGTAAATAGGCAACCATTGTCGCTCCCAAAATATCTCGTGCATCGGAATAAACTAGAACGCGACTGTTACTGCTAACACCCGATCGAGAAAAGATCGAAGATAATTTCTGGGTATCCCAATACTGCACGGGCAAAAATCCGTCGGGGCCACGAAATGCAGTATCTGCAATGTGTACTGCGTTCGGAACATGGCCTCCAATATACTCCAGAGGCGCATTTCGCACATCCAAAATTCGCAAATTTGGATCTTTGGCGTTGGCTGTTACCCAATTGGGAGAAACAAATTGAATTTTGGCACTGGGGGTTGCAGTCAGCGGTGAAATCGAGAAGAGTGAAACTCCCAGCAAGGTTGCGATCGCCACTATTACCAAAACAGAGGGCTTGAGGGATCTTTTCCAGATTCCCCGCAAAAATCTCAAATTCATAACTATAAATCTCCTTAATCAGATGCCATCAACAAGTCAATAACCCAACATTCATTAACCTCAAAAGAAGGCAGGAGGCAGGTGGCAGTTCGTTAGAAACACCCCAGAAATCAAAAATAGCAGTAACCTACGTCTGGCAATGGCAAGCCACTTGCTCATGATTCGCCTCCTCAATTCCTTGCTAAATGTCTGGTTTAATTAGGACTTACGCAGTTTATACTATAACTCGATTGATTTACCGTAGTATAGCGGAATTTTATCTTACAGCAAAGCACACTCAAGATCAATGGATGGTTAAAAAGACCAACTCGACTGTTGGTGGTGGTATGGGCAACTCCCTTGCCAATATGGCGATCGCGCTCAATCAGCTTGATTAGCAAGGCGCGGTTAGCTGTTTTTAACAGGCGAGTCGCTACTAGAGAACCACTGAAGCCAGCACCGACGATCGCGCGCTCGTTGTTGGAGTATCAGAAATCATCAGTATTGTCGGAACCATATCAACATCAAATAGAAGAGTTCGGCTTGTCAGTATTTGAAGTTGTCACAGTCATTCACTGACCTACACCCCAAATCGGCGGTGTTTTGCCGATCGCTTGCAGAATATGGTCGTGGGCTGCCATCACTGCCCTCAAGATGCAAAAGATATCTATAGGAACAATTTAATAACGGTAATAGTGGTAAAATACGGTTTACTTACCGAGATACAGTATTTTAACATTGCTTGCCATCATAATTCAACAATTTGGGAAAATTCAAGCATGAGTCAAATTCTGCAAGAAGTGCTGTCTGCTAACCAGGAATATGCTGCGACCTTTGGCAACAAAGGCAATTTGCCCCTACCTCCTGGTCGTCGCTTTGCCATTCTAACCTGCATGGACGCTCGCCTCGATCCAGCAAAATATGCTGGGCTGGCAGAAGGGGATGCCCATGTCATTCGTAATGCTGGAGGACGGGCAAGCGATGACGCAATTCGATCGCTCGTAATCTCTTACAAGCTATTGGGAACTCGTGAATGGTTCGTCATTCACCATACGGATTGTGGAATGCAACTCTTTACCGACAGCATCATCCGAGAACTATTGACAAACAGCCTGGAAACCGCTGTAATCGACGAAAATGGTTGGCGAGATGTAGGGCAGGGTTCAGGTTCGACAGAAGGTGAATTTGTCGATTGGTTAACGTTCAAAGATTTGGCAGAAAGCGTGTTTGTGGATGTCAAACGAATTCGCAACCATCCCCTTGTGCCACCAACTATTCCGATTTATGGCTTTATATACGATGTGAAAACAGGGCAATTGATTGAAGTCCCTAGCGCAACTGAAGTCGGTCGAGCAACAGTTCCAGCGATCGCGTCATCGTAAGGGAGGAACGCAAAAATGCAGAATGCTTTGCGGTTTTCTCAACTATGAATTAGTGCTTTTCACCCTCTCACCTTTATTGCAACTATGAGCCATTTGATTGAATACGAAGACGCAAATGATGAAGTACGCGCAGTGTATGACGACATTCGTGCGACACGCAAAACCGAGTACATCAACAACTTTTGGAAAGCGATCGCCAACCATCCGCCTACCCTGCAACGTACGTGGCAGAATGTAAAGGAGGTGATGACGGCTCCGGGAGAACTCGATCCCCTGACCCGCGAGTTAATCTACATTGCTGTCAGCGTGACAAATGGTTGCCCCTACTGCATTTCATCTCATACCGCCTCCGCGCGAGCCAAGGGAATGGATGATGCCATATTTGGGGAACTGATGGCGATCGTGGCAACCGCAAACGCTACCAATCGACTGGCAAATGGCTATCAAATTCCGGTGGACGAACAATTTAAATTATAAAAGGCGTTCAATCTTAACTACTTATAATCCATCTCTATGGCAACTGAATTAACCGTAGATGTTTCTCAGATTCCCGTTATCGATATCAGTTCGTTGGTATCGGGTAATCCCGTAGATACAGTTGCAAACCAAATTCGACAAGCTTGCTGCGACACAGGTTTTTTTTACATTGTCGAGCATGGTGTAGACCAAGGCTTGCAAAACCGTTTGGAGCAACTCAGCCGTCAGTTTTTTGCTCAAGATTTAGAAACAAAAATGCAAATTCGGATGGGGCTGGGAGGTCGGGCATGGCGCGGCTACTTTCCGGTTGGAGGTGAACTGACGAATGCTAAACCAGATTTGAAAGAAGGAATTTATTTCGGATCGGAATTGAATCAAACCGATCCGGCTGTTCAAGCGGGCGTTCCCATGCACGGAGCAAACCTGTTTCCAGATATTCCTCTTTTTCGCGAAATAATACTAGAATATCTGGCGGTGATGACTCAACTGGGTCACGCAGTAATGGCTGGAATTGCCCTGAGTTTGAACTTAGAAGCATCTTACTTCCGCGATCGCTATACGACAGATCCCCTAATTTTATTTCGCATCTTCAACTATCCACCACAAAGCAATCCGCAAGGGCAATCCTGGGGAGTGGGAGAGCATACCGATTACGGTTTGCTCACGATTCTCAAGCAGGATGATTTAGGTGGGTTGCAAGTGAAGACAAAATCAGGCTGGATTGATGCTCCCCCGATCGCCAACTCATTTGTTTGTAACATTGGCGATATGCTCGATCGGCTCACAGGTGGACTTTATCGCTCTACTCCTCATCGAGTCAAGAATGTGTCAGGACGATCTCGCCTCTCATTTCCCTTTTTCTTCGATCCCAATTTCAATGCTGAACTCCACCCGATTGAAATCAAGGGAGCGAAAGTCGATGACAACAAGAACGAACGTTGGGATAAAGCCAGCGTTCACGAGTTTCGCGGCACTTACGGCGATTATGTCCTGAACAAAGTTGCAAAGGTTTTTCCCCAATTGCGCCAGGAAGTTTTTTGACCAATTTTAGTGGTTGGAGTGTCAGATTAATAAGTCCAGTTTTGCTTGGTTTGCAAGCTACAGGATTAGATGTATCCACCCACCTGCCTCGACGGGTGACTCGTGAGGAATTAGTTGGGGCTGTGTCCCTGGTTTGTGATGTGAGTGATTTGGCTCCTCCTGAAGTGGCGATCGATCGATGAGATGACTGCGCCCTCCCAGCTAGAATTTGATGGCAGCACGGGATGTCATTCTTGAAGACATTGAGAAATTAATTGGTGAACTGAAACAAACAAATTAGAGAATTGAGTAGAGATTTAATCTATGACTAATGCTGCAGAAAAACAGGAACCGTCTTCATCAGAACTCGCGAAACCATCGTACTCACTTTGGCAACTGACGCTGTATTTCCTCAAATTAGGCAGCTTAGGATTTGGAGGACCGATAGCCCTTGTGGGTTATATGCACCGCGACCTGGTTGAAGATCGGAGGTGGATTTCCGAGGCAAGTTATCAAGAAGGATTAACCTTAGCTCAGGTTGCCCCTGGTCCACTGGCTGCCCAATTAGGGTTCTACATGGGCTATGTCCATTACGGCATTATTGGTTCTACCCTCGTTGGTATTGCCTTTGTCTTGCCCTCCTTTTTGATGGTTGTGGCATTGGGATGGGCTTACACCAATTATGGGGGGCTGAGTTGGATGCAGGCAGTATTCTACGGGGTTGGAGCTTGCGTCATTGGCATCATTGCCCTAAGCGCCTACAAATTGACGAAGAAGACCATTGGCACAGATTGGCTACTTTGGGCAATTTATGTGGTTAATGCTGTCTCGACCATCATCACGCAATCGGAACGAATCGAACTCATCCTGGCAGGAGGAATTCTCACCTGGTGGATCGCAGCACCACCTAAAAACTGGTTCAAAAATAAGAACCTCAATAGTTTCATTGGCTTACCTCTGATACCAATAGTTGCATCTGTGCCATCTGCCTCTTCTGCTTTGCTTTGGCAAATCTTCACCTTTTTTGGTATGGCGGGTTCATTTGTGTTTGGCAGTGGGTTAGCGATCGTTCCGTTCCTCTACGGTGGAGTGGTTAAGCATTATCAGTGGCTTGATGCTCAACAGTTCCTCGATGCAGTAGCAGTGGCGATGATTACGCCAGGTCCTGTCGTAATCACAACTGGGTTTATTGGCTTTTTGGTGGCTGGTTTTCCTGGCGCTTGTATGGCGGCGTTGGGAACGTTTATCCCCTGTTATCTACTCACCATTATTCCCGCCCCTTACTTTAAGAAGCATGGCAAGAAGCCCGCGATTGCTGCCTTTGTCAACGGTGTGACGGTTGCTGCAACAGGCGCGATCGCTGGAGCCGTTGTGGTTTTGGGACGACAATCTCTGCGAGATATTCCAACCGTTCTGATTGCTGTGGTGACGCTGGCTCTGCTATGGAAATTTGGCAAAAAGTTGCCAGAGCCTATTATCGTTGTAGTCTCCGCGATCGTTGGATTAGTGATTTATCCGCTGACGCATCGAGTGTAGATGGCATCAATCCTGAGTGGAGTTGAGAGTCGATCGCAACAGACAGGGCGAGCTATGAGTGTTAAGGGAGCGATCGTCGATGACAACAAGAACGAACGCTGGGATAAAGCCAGCGTTCACGAGTTTCGCGGCACTTACGGCGATTATGTCCTGAACAAAGTTGCAAAGGTTTTTCCCCAATTGCGCCAGCAAGTTTTGTAAACAGTCACCCATTGGTGACAAGTTAAGGCTCAAAGCCAGTTGTCAAGGGGATTTTCGGAGGTAGCTCAAAGAAAAAAGGTTCTCCACTGCCGACATTATAACTCTAATGTCAACTGGGGCTTAAATCCCTGCCAGATGAAAGGATAAGAAGCAAGTTCTTATCCTTGGTAGTCAGCGATCGCTTTTTGCCCTATAACTACTGCAACTATTACCAGGGGAAGACACTCATCCACTTGGATAAATGATTTTATTTCAATCGCTGCTGGCTGGGCGATCGCGCTTATTCTAAATTCCCTGCTTTCTTAACAGCTTGTTTCAAGTCTTCAAAGGTAATATTACCCTCTTCATCTCGATACGTCGCTAGCAGTTCCGCGGGGCTAGTACCTGTTTCTGCTAAAATGACTGCATTTAACCCAGGACTTAAAAAAAGCTCATTACTCGATATTTTGCCATCTTGATCGCCATCCAAGGCATTAAAAAGAGATTGAAGCTCTTGCTCAGTTGCCATAAGTTTCTATTTGAATTAGTTTTTTCAATTCAATATCCCATAATGTTGAAAAAGATGCAAGGAAAGTTACCTTTTACCCTGGCAGATACAAGCTGTTGCTGTCCTTTGGGCCTGTGCGTGTAGATACCTGGAAGTAGTCGCTACCGATTCATGCCCTAACGTCTGCTGCACCAAATGAATCGGCGCGCCCCTGTCTAGTGAATGCGAAGCGTGGGCGTGACGCAACCAATGGGGCTGACCTTTCCTGTAATCCCAGCGCGGTTCCCCAGCATCGTCTTCACCCCCGCTATTTGGAAGGTAGAAGATATCAGGTGTTTTGCTTTATCCAACATTTACCCACAAGCGGGGATTTTTAATTACCTGGTTTCCAAACTACTTCTTCAACTTTGAGCTGCTTGGGAATTAAGCCTAGTTCAAAAAAAGTATCCGCAATTTCCTGTTGCTCGGCAACCATATCAGCTTGGATCGGTTCAAATCCATAACTCCGCCGTCGAGTCACTACATCTAAGATAGAAGCATCAATTTTCAGAATGGGAGCGAGAATCTTGACTACTTCTGCGGGATTCGCATCCGCCCAAGTCGCTACTGCTTGAGTTTCTTCTCTAATTGCGTCAATAATTTTGGAATTAGACTGAGCAAATGAGCGATTAGCTAAGTAAAAATCTCGGTTAGCTGCTAGTCCTTTACTATCTTTAACAACACGAACATCTCTTGGTGCTTGAGCTGCTGCATAAAACGGGTCCCAAATTACCCAAGCATCTACGTTACCTTGTTGGAAGGCAGCTCTGGCATCGGCTGGTGTCAGGTTTGCCGGCTTAATTTCACTCCATTTTATCCCTGCGGATTTCAATGCTTTTGCTAATAGGTAATTGGCACTTGAACCTTTGGTAAAAGCTATTTTCTTACCTCGCAAATCCCCAAGGGTTTGAATTGCCGAATTAGCAGGGACTAAAATAGCTGAACTGCGGTCTTTGGGCGCGCTACCGCCAATGTACAGCAGAGGTGCGTTAGCAGCTTGGGCAAAGACTGGAGGAGCGTCCCCGGTGCGGCCGATGTCGATGCTGCCGGCGTTTAGCGCTTCCAACATCGGGGGGCCTGACTGAAATTCTTTCCACTCAACGGATATGCCTAGAGGCTGCAAGCGTTTCTCTAAGCCGCCTCTGGCTTTGACTAGCGTGAAGGGGTCTAATTTCTGATGGCCGATGCGGACTACCTGAGCTTGAGTTGCTGCGGAGGAAGCGGCGGGGCTTGCAGATCCCGTAGGGGTGGGAGTATTGCAGGAGGCGATCGCCCAATTTAAGCTGATTCCCAATAGAAATAGCGCTGCTAGGGAAAGGTGCGATCGCCATAATTGAGCAAGGAATGAAATCAGTCTTTTGAGCATAAACAATAATATTGTTTGTTGGTAACTTTCCGATCAGAGACTTCCAACTAATTCGGGTTTGCCAGTTTGCAGGGCACCAACAAACTCTTGCAACTGCGATCGCAATCTTTGTTCTGTTTCCTCTTCTAGTTGTACGCTTGTTTCGTCATAACTTTGGATCTGCGTGTCTAAAACATAGGCACCAGCCAAGATATGACTAGCGCCCAGCTCGGATAACACTGGTTTGAGGGCGTAGTTAATTGCTAATAAGTGACCCAGCGTACCTCCGGTGGCTATGGGGAGAATAACTTTACCAGCTAAACTCTTCTGCGGGAGCAAATCTAAGTAAGCTTTGAGTACGCCTGTGTAGGCTGCTTTGTAAACAGGTGTAGCGATGATTATGCCCTTGGCTTCTACTACTAAATCATTGACTGCTTTTAAGTCTGGGTTCGCGAATTGCCCGTAAATTAATACCTCTGGCGGGAGATCGCGGACGTTGACAGAGGCCGTACTCAGTCCCTCTTTCTCGACAGCACGGCGGGCGTATTCCAGCACGGCAAAGGAGCGGGATGGATGAGACGGGCTACCTGCGATCGCAACAACATTAGGCATTTAATAGTCCTCCTATTTTTGACTCATTTAAAAATGAACGATTTACGGCATTGCTAGCAAGTACGGTAACTTGGTAGAGTTACCGTATTTTATAGATAGTAAGCTAGCACGCTCAATTTTAAAAAGCAAGTAAGTTGAGATGTAAAGTTGGATAACTCTTATACAAATTTTGTGCGATCGCGAATCTCGGCGGGAATCAACTGTCAGGTTTTTTCTCCCAGATACAGCATAATCCCACCGGACTCAAAAACAGAACCTTTACAGGAACAGGGTTTGCTTGTTCTTAACAATTATTTATCAAAGCCCCAAAAGTTGGGCAAAAAATTATCTTGCTTTTTGTAGATACCTATGCAATAATCTTGTTTAATTAAAATACTGTAACTCGACTGATTTACCGTAGATTTAATCAAGAAATGCTAATCTGCTATTCACCAGCACCGGTGAGTAGGAGACGAATTGGGATTTGCTCAACAGCCACCTTTGACAGCGGAAAAGGTTTTGAGCCTGTGGCATAGATCGCGATATGGAGGTTTTTTAGAATGGAATCACCACTCTCAGGAATAGGTCTAGAATTAGTAGAACTCCAGAAGTCATTTGGAAATATTAAAATTTTGCGGGGTATCAACATAGAAATAAATCCCGGAGAATTTGTAGCAATTGTAGGTCGCAGCGGATGTGGCAAAAGTACCTTACTGCGCTTAATCGCCGGACTAGAAGTTCCCACTCAAGGCACTGTCTTTCTAGATGGAAAGCCGTCCCGCAAACTCAACTCTAAAGTGACAATGATGTTTCAGGATGCACGGCTACTACCTTGGCAAAAAGTGGTGGCAAATGTGAAATTAGGGCTACTGACGACCAAAGAAAACACGCACTGCAAAGCGATGCAAGTCCTTCACGCGGTAGGGCTTGGCGATCGCGCCAACGATTGGCCGGCGGTACTCTCCGGCGGTCAAAAGCAGAGAGTTTCTTTAGCAAGAGCCCTTGCCTGCGAACCTCATTTACTGCTGCTTGATGAACCCCTCGGCGCGTTGGATGCTTTGACTCGCATTGAGATGCAGCAATTGTTAGAAAATTTATGGCAAGAAAAAGGATTTACCGCGCTACTGATCACTCATGACGTAGAAGAAGCAGTGGTGCTAGCTGACCGAGTTATTTTAATAGAAAATGGTCAGATTGCAATGGACTGTTCTATTGATATGCCGCGACCGAGGCAGAGAGGAAATGCTCTATTTGCTGCGAAAGTAGAGGCGATTTTACAGCGCGTTATGGGTCAAAAAGAAAGTAGCAAAGATGCAGAGAAAGTTGCAATAGGTAGGTACCAAAAACCCAACTATGTAAAGATAAGTAAATACGGATAACGGATCTACCAAGGTAACTCAGATATGGGCGCTCGTTTAATAATTTTTCTGACTCGCGAGCTCTTCGTCAGCCAATCCGATGCACCCGGATTTGATATCACTCGCATAGACTAAACTCCGATCGATACTTCACCGTTCCGCTGCAATCCTCCAATGCTCCACTTTCTAACTCCAACACCATAAAAGCCTCATCGGGTACATCGTATTCACATCCCAAGCTCTTTCTACTAGCAGGAATGAACCCAAAACGCGGATAAAAATCTGGATGACCAAGCACAACCACTGCCTGAAATCCCGATCGCCTGCACTCTTCTAAACCGTGCTGGATCAACAGCGTTCCTATACCTTGCCGCTGATAGTTGGGTAGAACTGCGACTGGCGCCAACCCCAGAATCGACAAATTCCTAGAACATTTTCCTTCGACGACAACCGGACTGAAGAAAATGTGTCCGACAACGCGATCGGATTGTACCGCAACGAAGGAAAATGTAGATGCAATTCCCCGCAATCGATCCACTAAGTTAGCCTCATTTTCTCGCCCGAATGCCGCAATATTAATGTTGCGAACAGCTTCTACATCTTCTGGATTTTCGGTACGGATATCCATAGCTTAGATTAATGGTTGTGTGGCCGCCCTGGCCGACAAATTACTACAGAAACTGTTTCTATCTTTCGATCGCGATATTAATCAAATTATAGCGCCCCTGAAGCCTTTTTCCTGCTTTCGAGTTATATATTTTTGCCTACCAATTATACCACGACTTGCAGATGAATGCCAAATCGTCGCCCAAGTTGATCGCTTCCAATCTTCACGCCCGATTCGGAACCGCTTAACTGTCATTATTGCGGTACAAGCTGACCGGAAGACAATCGCTTAATGCCCTCCATCGCTGTAGTTTCTCCGGCTTTATCACCGCCCTCGCGGGCAATTTTTAAAGCTCCCTCGTAGGATTCTAGAGCTTGAGGATATTGACCAAGACTTTCATAAATTGCGCCCATATTGTTGAGCAAGCGTCCGATACTTGTCTTGTCACCGATAGATTCTAACATCGGTATTGCTTGCTGAAAATAGATCAGCGCTTGAGTATCTTTGCCGAGTTTGCGAGAGGTAAGTGCCATGTTGTTGAGGAGGCGGCCGACGCCAGCCCGGTCTCCGATTTCCCGGCGAATTGCTAAAGCTTGGTGATAAAATTCCATCGCTCTATTAAAGTCGCCGATGTTGTAGTAGACGCCGCCCATGTTATTGAGGGTACGGCCTAAATCGCGCCGATCGCCCGATGCCGTGCGAATCGTCCGCGCTTGCTGGTAAAATTCGATCGCCTTGGCGTAATTGACCTGTTCTGCGTAAACGGCCGCGATGTTGTGGAGGGATTCTCCAATTTCAATTTTGTCGTCGGTAGTTTTGGCAAGTTCCAAAGCTTCTTGGTGCAGTTTCATCGCTTCGGAAAAATTGTCCCCAATCCGGTTCACGAAACCGATGAGATTGAGAGTGCGCGCGATACGAGGCCCTTCGCCGATTTCTCGGTGAATGACTAAAGCTTGCTGCAAAACTTCCAAAGCTTTGGGCTGCGAACCCATTTCGGCGTAAACTTCCCCCATCTTATTGAGGGTTTCTCCGGTTCCCGGTTTGTCACCTAGTTGCTTGCGAATTGCCAAAACTTGCTCAAAAGTCTCGATTGCTTCTCGAAACAAACCCTCGCGATGTTGTTTTACTCCTGTTTCAAAGAGGTCGTCTGCTTGCGTTTTGGGGTCAGTTGCCTGAGCGTGATCGCTCGCTTGGGTGCGCCTCGCATTTATAATTGGGCCATAAGCCCGGGCGTCTGAAATTGCCAGCAAGCTGAGTGCGGGCGATAAGACAATACTTATAGCTGCGAGATAGCTGAAGTGATAAGAGCGGCAGTCCACCGATCGAGTCCTCCAATAGCTAAGTGATAACTATTAAGATAGAGCTTTTTGGGGTGTTCCTGCCGCATTTTTTCTTAATCTCTAGGTTCTGACTGGGTTTTTGTCTTGCCAGACTGCCATAATCAGCGGCATATTGTTGAGAGCGGATATGACAGCAAAGTTTTTGCTGGGTGGAAGCGATGCTTTTTCAGAACTTGGCAAGATGATGTCCTGTTGGTCAAGCGTGATCCAAGCAATTCCTGACAAAACTTGAATTTCTCGATGAGTTTGAGGCAATCTGTATACCTCGTTTTCCATCAGAATAATGCGATCGGGCGCTGCACATTCGGAAGATATTTGAAGCATAGCATCTCCTACTTGGTAATGGGTAATTGCTAATGGGTAATTGCTAATCGAGGGCTGTATTTCACTTCATTTCCACGCCGCCCACACACTACTATTGGCAATAACGCCGATCGAGCCAAGCGCGCATTTCCTCATCCGTCGCCACGCAGGTAGAACGACCAGTCGCCCGATCGCAACCGTGCCACCAAGTGTTACCATAGCGATCGCACGTCTGCCAAATTCTCAGTTCGTCCTCACTAGAAATGAGGTAGAGCCAAAACTGCCCAATTTTTTTTATAGCTGAAAAGAGAGATAGCCCTTTCTGTTTTTCGGATGGTTTAGCTCGAACAGCCATCAAAAAAAACATCATTATTCGGGGGTTGCTCCGACTGTTGTAAGTAGACATAGCCCACACCTTAAAGTGATAATTTTCACAAAAATTGCACCCAGAAAATTACAAAAAATAGCTTTAAGCTGCAATAAATTTACCGCAACTACACCACAATATTGTTGTCGTGCAAGTCCTGTAAAAGTCTATCTGTTACCTGATAAATTAACCTTAACTCTGCGGCAATTGACAATCAAAGCATTGCTTGCATAGGTTGTATGAATAAAATCGATATATCGAAGCCCTTGTGACAATGTGGGTACTACTGGCACAAACGCTATGAACGAAATCAATACGCGGCGGATGAAACTCTCTCAGATTCAAGCTTTGATAGCTGTAGCAGACTGTGAAAACTTTAGCGAGGCGGCTTTGCAATTGGAACTGTCCCAATCCGCCGTCAGCCACGCCATCGCCTCTTTAGAAACAGAATTGGGAGTGCAATTGTTCCACCGGGGGCGACACGGTGCTCAACTGACGCCAGTGGGGGAAAGGGTAGTGAGTCACGGGCGTCAAATAGCCTGCGCCTTAGAAAGGATGGTCAAAGAAGCGGATTTAGAAAAAGGTTTGCAGGGAGGCCAGGTACGGATAGTTACTTTTCGGAGTGTCGCAACTCATATCCTACCGGGTATTATTGCTAAATTTCGCAGTTGCTTTCCCAAAATTACGGTTAGCATTACCGAAGTTTATTATACCCAAGCTGTGGAAGAGGCTTTGCGATCGGGCAAAGCAGACATCGGTTTTGTCTCTCTTCCGATCTCCGATGAATTTGAAACTAGAGAAATTTTGCGGGATAAATATGTTGTATTGCTGCCGCCAACTGCCAAAGTGTCAAGTGCTAAGATTACCTGGAAAGAATTAGCGGCTTATCCGTTGATTTTGCAGCCGGTAGAAAATGCTTGTTCTGTACCGCTGCGAAAATATTTGACAACTTCGGGGTTTCCCTTAAATATCGCTTACGAACTCAGCGAAGATTCAACGATTGTCAGTATGGTAATGCAAGGTTTGGGTACAGCAATTCTTCCCCGTTTGGCTGCGGAACCGATACCTACTTCGGTGAAAGTTTGCAGTTTGCCTGCGGATTTTGAAAGGGTAATTGGGGTGGCTGTTTTGAGGGATGGGTTGTTGATTCCGGCCGTGTTTGCGTTCTTAGATTTAGTTAAAAGTGCCGCAGAGGTTGATAGTGAGGGTGATTTTCCGATTAACCCTTCATGAGAAACCTAAGTCAGTTGTTATTGGTTATTGGTTAGATTGAGATTTTGTTACCGCAGATATCAGCAGATGAACACAGATGAACGCGGATGAGATTGTATCTGCGTTCATCTGCGTTCATCTGCAGTTTAAAAAAATCGCATAAAATAGTACGATCGCTGATTGCCTACTTCATGCGCTTAGCCACAAGACTAGAACTATCGCCTTGGTGGAATTTGACTCGACCATCTACCGAGTTTTTATCCTTTAATTTGAGCCAACCGCTACTGGAAGCAGGATCGCATTCGTCATTACCGTCCCAGGTAAACTCAAATCGCCGATCCTTTCCATCTTTTACGACTTCGCCGTCAATTTGACCTGATACTAAACCGAATTGAAATTCTCCTGAAACCGTAGGTTCAATCTCGATATACGCTTCAACTTCCATGTCCAAGTAATCACTATCCCACAATTCCATCTCCGCGCTCCGCCATTTACCGCAATATTCCATTGCTTTTATCCTCCATTTGTGTTAATGGAACAAAACCAATATAGTCGAAACAGTTACGCTCAAGCAGTACGCAAACGCTCAATATCCCGGATCGGCGGCGCACCGAACATCCGAGAATATTCGCGGCTGAACTGTGAGGGGCTTTCATAACCCACCTGATACGCAGCATTTGTGGCATCGGCGTTTTCGGCAAGCATCAGGCGACGTGCTTCTAATAGTCTTAATTGCTTTTGATATTGAAGTGGACTCATCGATGTCACTTCCTTAAAATGGTGATGAAAAGATGAAGGAGACATCTTGGCTTGTCCTGCCAAATCCTCAACACGCATCGGTTTTACAAAATCAGTTTTAATCAGTTTGAGCACCTCAGCGATGCGCTGCATATTGCTGCCAGATGTTGCGATTTGGCGGACAGCTTCGCCTTGTTCGCCTATTAAAAGACGATAATAGATTTCGCCGATAATCATCGGTGCCAGGATAGGGATATCCTGCGGTGTATCCAAAAGTCTTGTCAGTCTGAGGGCGCAATCGAGCAACGGTGCATCGGCGGTGCTGACGAACAAACCTCTAACAGAGTTTTCTTTCTTATTTGCACTTGGGTTGGTTTGGGCAGTAATAATGTCACAGAGTTGGCGTGGATCTAGATTCAGCTTGAATCCTAAATACGGCTTGTCTGGGGTAGCCTCTACAACAAATCCGTTAATAGGTAAATCAACGGAGATCACAAGATATTGAGCCTCGCCATAACGATAGGTTTCCTCACCCAGCAACGCTTCTTTTTGACCCTGAACGATGATGGCGAGAAGAGGTTCATAAACACCATGTAGTGCTGCGGAAACTGAAGATTCTCGCGTCAATTCCAGCTTATCTATAGCTGTTTTATGCAAACCGTTACCCTTGCCTTCAGTGTGCCGAGTTACTAATGCCGCCAATTCTTTACATTGATTAGCGATCGCATCTTGGTTTATTAGTTGGTTGAGCATTTCAATTGCCCTGCTAGTTTTTTGATTGATTTAACCATTTCCTTTTGCTGATCATAGAGCATCTTGAGCCATTCAGAAAATATGGCTTTGGAGGATTAGGCAATAAATTGCGAGGTCTGTGTATTCAACACCCTTGCTTTTAGTCATAGGATGAACACATCCCAATAAACCAATAAAAGGATAAGGTAATGACCAAAGACAATACGAAAATCGCATTGGTAACAGGGGCGAGCCGAGGACTTGGCAAAAATACCGCTTTGACCCTTGCCAGAAAAGGAGTAGATGTCATCGTGACTTATCACAACAGCGATGAGGATGCAAAAAATGTCGTATCTGCGATCGCCGATATCGGAGCTCAAGCGGTTGCACTGCAACTGGATACTTCAAACACGAAAACCTTTGACGGTTTTGTGGAACAAGTCAAGCAGTCACTTCAAGATAAATGGCAGACAGAGCATTTTGATTTCCTCGTGAATAATGCTGGTATTGGGGTTCATGCGTCTTTTGCTGATACCACCGAAGATGATTTCGATCGCTTGATGAATATTCATGTAAAGGGCGTTTTCTTCCTCACGCAGAAACTTCTGCCTTTGATAAATGATGGAGGACGGATTGTCAATATTTCGTCGGGACTTGCCCGTTTTGCTCTACCGGGCTATGCAGCTTATGCAAGCATGAAGGGAGCGATCGAAGTTTTGACCCGATACATGGCGAAAGAACTGGGACAAAGACAGATTGCCGTGAATGTGGTGGCCCCCGGCGCGATTGAAACGGATTTTAATGGCGGTGCGGTGCGTGACAATCCTGAGATTAACAACTTTATCGCTTCGCAAACCGCCCTAGGTCGCGTCGGTCTTCCTGATGATATCGGCGGTGCGATCGCCTCTTTGCTATCCGAAGAAAACAGATGGGTGAATGCACAGAGAATCGAAGTCTCTGGCGGTCAGTTTATTTAATTGAAATCAACTTTAAGAAAAGGGAAAATAACCATGTTGAACGTAGAAAACAAAGTTGTTGTTATCACCGGGGCCAGTAGTGGAATCGGTGAAGCCAGCGCTAAGTTGTTGTCCAAAAACGGCGCAAAAGTTGTTTTAGGCGCACGTCGCACCGATCGCCTAAAAGCGATCGCCAAGGACATTCGTGCGGAGGGTGGAACAGTCGAATACCAGGCTCTTGATGTCACGCAACGCAGTCAAATGGAGGCGATAGTTCAATTTGCCCAGAGCAAGTTCGATCGCGTAGATGTCCTGATTAACAATGCTGGAGTCATGCCCCTATCTGCACTCGAACAACTGAAAGTTGAGGAATGGGATCGCATGATTGATGTCAATATCAAAGGTGTTTTGTACGGCATCGCGGCGGCACTTCCTGTCATGAAAGCACAAAAATCTGGTCAGATTATTAATCTTTCCTCGATCGGCGGACACGCGGTTTCTCCCACTGCTGCTGTTTACTGTGCTACTAAATTCGCCGTTAGAGCCATCTCAGAAGGCTTGAGACAAGAAGTTGGGGGCGACATTCGGGTGACGGTGATTTCTCCTGGAGTAACGGAGTCTGAGTTAGCCGAGAGCATCACTGATGAAACTGCAAGATCGGGAATGCAAGAATTCCGCAAAGTAGCTATTCCTGCTGCTGCGATCGCGCGGTCGATTGTATTTGCGATCGAACAACCTGACGATGTTGATGTTAGCGAAATTATCGTCCGACCAACAGCCAGCCCTTACTAAGCAGGTCAATTTAATTAAAGCTAAAAGGCGAGGGTTATTAGATACCCAACTTCTTTAAAAAGTCGGGTATCTGGGTATTCTGAGTTTTTATTAGGACTTAGTTAGCTTACCAATTCCCATTGCCAATTCCCAATTTTTCTTTACACAATTTAAAACTATTCCCCGTATCTCTGCCGCAAAATAAATTCAGCTAGTGCTAAATCTACGGGCGTTGTGACTTTCAAATTCGTCTCTTCTCCCTCCACAATTTGCACTGGTAAACCGCATTTTTCAAACAAAGCCGCATCGTCTGTAACTTCCCAACCTTTCTGTCGCCCTTCTTGGTGACACTGCTTTAACAATTTCACTTCAAATCCTTGGGGAGTCTGGGCCGCCCACAAATTGCTTCTGTCCGGGGTGTCTCGCACGATCCGACGCTCATCTACGACCTTAATCGTATCCTTGACCGGGACGGCGACAATCAAGCCCGCACAGGTCAACAGGGCCTCTGCTGAGCGATCGAACAATTCAGCAGTTGCCAAACACCTAGCCCCGTCGTGAATCAACACTCGATCGGCATTGGGGGGCAAAGCCTGCAAACCGTTGTAAACTGACTCTTGCCTGGTGGCGCCTCCTTTAATCAGTTCCACGGGCTTGACCAAAGATAAATCGCTCAGAATTGCTTTAAAATCAGGAAAATCGTCTGGCTGGCCCATGATGCCAATCCAGCTAATGTGCTGCGAAGCTTCAGCCGCAGCCAAAGTCCAACTCAGCAGAGGTTTAGAGAGCAAAGTCAGCAGCAGTTTGTTCCGCTGACTCCCCATCCGTCGCCCCGAACCCGCTGCAGGAATTAATAAGTGCATTTACTAACCGTTTTTAACCCAACTAGATATATATAATAAGAGCGTCCTGTACTTTTGAGTCAGTTGTTTAGCTGTCAGCCAGTAGATTTTAAGGTCTAGAAATACTATAAGCTGATAGTTGAGAGCCGATCTCTGAGAGCTACCTCGATCAATAATAGCCCGATCGTTTATGATGCGAATACTAGCACTTGTCCCTGGCGGGATTGGCGACCAAATTTTATTTTTCCCCACTCTTGATGACCTCAAGCAGTCTTATCCCGACGCGCAAATTGATGTCATCGTGGAACCGAGGGCAAAGGGTGCTTACCGAGTCTGCAAATCCGTCAAAGAAGTCTTGACGTACAATTTCAAAGACCGCAACGCTATGGCAGATTTGGGCAATTTACTGGGCGTAATTCGCGATCGCGAATACGAAGCAGTGATTTCCCTCGGCCAGCGGTGGACTGTAGGACTGCTGCTGTGGCTGACCGGCATTCCGCAGAGAGTTGGCTATTCGGGAACCAACGGCGCTCGATTTCTCACTGCTGCTGTACCGCTGAAAACTGAACAGTACGCCGCTTCAATGTACCATGATTTGCTGCAAGGATTTAACATTACAAATCCTTGTCCGGCGATCGCAATTAATGTACCAAAACAGGACATTCAGTGGGCAGAAGCCGAACAGCAGCGGTTGGGCGTAAAAGAAAGCGGCTACATTTTGATTCACGGCGGTTCGAGTCAATTAGCTGTGTCTAAAGGTATTGACAAAATTTACCCTACAGACAACTGGAAGCAAATAATTGAAGATTGTCAGCAGCGGCAGCCGAATTTGCCCGTTGTTGTTGTGAAAGGCCCCGAAGATGCAGACTTCGTGACAAAGTTAGTCGAGTCATGTCCAAATGTAAAAGTTATCTCGCCGGATGATGTCGGCAAGTTGGCGGCGACAATTGCTGCTGCTAATTTGATGATATGTACTGACAGTGCGCCGATGCACTTAGCTGTGGCGGTTCAAACTTATACAATAGCTTTGTTTGGCCCGACTGAACCGGCGAAATTGCTGCCAAAGAGCGATCGATTTTTGGGCATTAAATCTCCTACTGGCAAAATGGCAGACATCTCTCCTCAAGATGTTTTGAAGAAGGTTTGGGGCGGCTAAAAACTAGAATATCTAAGTCAGGACACGGCCGTGCCGTGTCCCTACAATTTAGCTGGTTTCCAGACCTGGGGACGAGGAAAGTCGGGCATCTAAAACTCGATGTTAGTCTTCCCAATCATCCATCATCTGCTGTCAGCTACATTCCGCCCCCTCAGCTTTCACCATCGGTTTTTACCTATTTTGATCGAGCTATAAAGCTCTAAGTAGTATCCGGCAAATTCCAATCGAGAATTACTAGCAGTGGGTTTAATTTCTCAAACAATGCTAAACAAGTCTCGCCATCTGCTGCCGAATATACTTGGTATTTATGATTAAAAAAGCGATGAATTAAATTGGGGATGGATGGGTCATCATCCACAACGAGAATCTTGGGAGTAGTATCGGTAATCACCACAAAAAACTTCCTTTCTGTTGTCCAGGGAAAACTGGCAATCTCAGAACAGCTTTAGTGAAGAGTAAAGGCCAGGTCGTTCCAACTAAACAGAGTTTTTTCGGGCAATTCTTCTTTCAGCTTGGTCTTGAGGTCAAAAGGCTTGCCCCAATCCCATATTTCGATCTCTAGGCGTTTGTTAAATACTGCGATCGCCAGTTCTATTTTTGGAGTTTTCAATGACTGATTTGTGTGGGCGTGGCGAACCGCATGGGCAAAACCCTCGATCGCAGCAAGCTTACAAAGCTGCAAAACTGTTTCGGGAATGGGTAGAGGCTCTAAAAAACTGCTCGACCCACCATAAAACTTGAGTAACAGCCTGGAGCTCGCTACTTACTTGAATTTTAATTTTGTGAAGTGGCTGGTTATAACTTGGCTCGGATTGGGAATTCCGTTGCTCTTGAAGCCAGTTAAAGCTGTGTAAAACGTCGATCGCACGCTTAAAAATACTAGCTTCAGTGCTAGGTTGGGGTGGTACTAGACCGGGCTGAAAATATTTTACAATTAACAGACAGTTTCGACCGGCAGACGTGCGGGTATAACTTAGCTCATCGGCAATTTTGCCAATAAGTTTTATACCTATTTTGCCTATTTCATCGATTTCGCTAAAATTTTCGTCACGGTGCGAATTTTCTAAGTTAGAGTTCATAATGGTTTCCTCTGCTAAATATTGAAGTTTTTTGTTTCTACAGATGTCCTACTGAGGCAAAAAGGGAGAATGTAGGGCAGAAAATGTGAGTTTTAATTTGCGCTATGCCCTGATTTTTAGGGCAAATGTGGCAGGAAATTAAAACCTATCGATCCTAGTCACGCAGAACTAATTAAAGAAGGATTTGCAGATGTAGCCATCTTTGCTAAAACATAAATTGCAGATCCTTTAAACCGAAGGTATCTTTTGCTGGCGATTGTTCACTTTTAACTTTGGTTGGGAAATTAAGAGGGTTTCCCCAATCCCAAATTTGAATTTCTATGCGTTCGTTAAATACTGCGATCGCAAGATCGATCGGAGTGTTTGATGGCATATTTTTGTGGTGGTGAATAGCATTGATAAACCCCTCGACCGTCGCAAGTTTACAAAGCTGCAAAACTTCTTCGGGAAGTGGTAGATTCTCTAACTGTTCGACCCACCATAAAACTTGAGTGACCGTGGCAACCTCACTATTGAGCTGAAGAGTTATTTTTTGCAGTGGCTGGTTAGAACTGCGATCGGATTGGCTAGTTTTTTGCTCTTTCAGCCAGTTGAAAATGTTTAAAGTATCGGTCGCTCGCTTAAAACAATCAGCTTGAGTGCTAGGGTGAGGTAGTACAGGCTGAAAATATTTTACAATTAACAGACAGTTTCGACGGTCAGAAGTGTGGGTATAACTAAGCTCATCGGCAATTTGGCTAATAATTTTTATACCTATCCCAAGTGATGGGATTTCATCCATTTTGCTATTATCTTCGTCACGGTGTGAGTTGCCGAATAAGTTAAGATTCATTTCTAGTGACCTCTAATGTTTATCAAAAATTGCTTTTGTGCTTCTGATCAAATCATCGCATCACTTTAATTGAGTGAAGTTGACCAGAGGTATAAAGTTAGGTCTATTAGAGGTCGGTATAATCAAAGTATACTCAAGGTATAATTAAACTACTGTCATGCAGAGTCCCTATCCTTCGCAAAGCTCAGGACTGGCAAGCATCCCAGCCGTCTAAGAGCTCCTTGGCAAGGCTCAGGATGATTTAAGTGCGTGATGCGTAAGTTGTAATAAAGTTAAATGAGGGGTTAACCTAGATGGATTGGCAAGAATTCCTTAGAGGCGAATCTGGGAGACATGGATTATCGATGGAACAAAAAGAAACATTATTAGCAGCACTCTTCTCTCCTGAAAGAGCACCCCTCAATAAGGCACAGCTTTCAGTAAAATTCAGCATATCAGAAGCTGCTGTAACACAGCGACTGGGAGAGATTTACAAGAAATTTTCAAAGAGTTTCCCTGAACTTTATGACCAACAAGGCGCAGGAAAGTTGAAGATTCTGCAGACTAAATTGATACAGAAGTATTATCAACCATCACAACCATTAGTTGACACCCAAAGTTCTAACTCATCTCCCTACCCTGAAGAATTTCGCTCTTTAATAGAAGAAAAAATTCGGAGGTTTTGCGGGCGCGGATTTGTTTTTGAGACTTTTCAGCAATTTATCACCGAAAATCCTCACGGTTATTTTACGATCGTCGGGGATGCGGGAATGGGCAAAAGCTCGATCGTTGCCAAATACGTGTCTGAACATAAATCTCCCTGCTATTTCAATATTCTCGTCGAACGTCGCAACAGACCCGAATTGTTTTTGAAGAGCATTCGCCGGCAATTAATTGACCGCTATCAATTACCAAAATCAGAAGACGCCGATTTACCAACTTTACTGGCACAGGTGGCGGGAAAACTCACGGCGGGCGATCGTTTGGTAATTGCAATTGATGCACTGGATGAAGTCGAACAAGAACCGGGAGGTAATCTTTTACATTTACCGAAAAATCTGCCCAATCATGTATATTTTCTGCTGACTAGGCGACCCTATAGCCTCGATAAAAAGCGGCTGTTAGTAGATGTTCCAGAAAAAGAGTTAGATTTAAGAGACGAAAAGTATGTTAACTTCAATCAGGAGGATATCAAAGAATATATTCGCTTTGTTATAAATACCGATTCTGACTATAAAGATGGTCTGAAAAACTGGATTCAAACCCGCAAGGTTCCCGATACAACTTTTGTTGAGGAAGTGGCAAATAAAAGCGAAAATAATTTTATGTATTTGCGGTATGTTTTGCCGGCAATTGCTAAGGGTGATTACAATGACTTGAGTTTAAGGCAATTGCCCGATGGGCTGCAAGAATATTATCAAAACCATTGGGTGCGAATGGGGATAGATGCTAAGCCGGGGCAATTGATGGAGATTGTCTTGTATATTTTGCTAGAAATTGCCACGCCCATTCCCTACGACATGATTGCTGGAATTGCCAAGGTGGATCAATGCGATGTGGGAAAGGTTTTAGAAGATGAGTGGGTTGAGTATTTGAAAAAGCAGAATGTAGAAGGAGAAATCTGCTATACCATTTATCATGCTAGTTTCCTTGACTTTCTGAAAGCTAAACGGGAGATGGATTCAAATCGGAGAATTTTTCTGGAAGTAAATCAACGGATTGCTGAGTATTTAGAAGAGGGGATAGTGTGACATGGGAGAATTTGCTGATAAGTTAGCGGCTAAACCACTTTCCTATCAACGTGCTTATCTGGGCAGTTTACTGCCAAATTATGTTAAGTCAGGGAATTTAGAAAAATATTATCAAAGACTGACAGATTTTAAATTTCTGATGGCAAAGCTTCAACATTCTGAATTTGGAGTACAAGCACTTATTGATGATTTTAATTTAATTGACAATTCAGAAGCAGTAATTAACCCCGAGTACAACCCAGAAAAAGTGAAAGCCCTGAACTTGATTCAAACGGTACTCTGGATGTCTGCAGATATTTTAGAGCGAGATAGGACGCAACTGGCAGGGCAATTGTTAGGGCACTTACTGTACTTTGAAATGCCAGAAATTCAGGCAATGCTGGAGGCAGCCAAGCAGGGGAAAGCAGCACCTTGGTTGCGTCCTTTGACACCATGTTTAACTCCCCCTCGCAGGGGACTACTACGCACCCTCATAGGTCACAGCAAATCGGTAAAAGCAGTAGCCGTTACTGCTGATGGTAAGCGGGTGATTTCTGGTTCATCGGACAATACCCTGAAAGTCTGGGATTTAACAACTGGAAAGGAAGAGTTTACTCTCAAAGGTCACAGCGACTGGGTAAATGCAGTAGCCGTTACTGCTGATGGCAAGTGGGCGATTTCTGGTTCATCGGACAATACCCTGAAAGTCTGGGATTTAACAACAGGGAAAGAAGAGTTTACTCTCAAAGGTCACGGCTATTTGGTAAATGCAGTAGCTGTCACTGCCGATGGCAAGCGGGCGATTTCTGGTTCATCGGACAATACCCTGAAAGTCTGGAATTTAACCACTGGAAACGAACAGTTTACTCTCAAAGGCCACAGCAAATCAGTCTATGTAGTAGTCGTCACTGCTGATGGCAAGCGGGCGATTTCTGGTTCAATAGACAACACCCTCAAGGTCTGGGATTTAACAACTGAAAAGGAAGAGTTTACTCTCAGAGGTCACAACGATTTGGTAAAAGCAGTAGCCGTCACTGCTGATGGCAAGCGGGCAATTTCTGGCTCAAGAGACAACACCCTCAAGGTCTGGGATTTAACAACTGAAAAGGAAGAGTTTACTCTCAGAGGTCACAACGATTTAGTAAAAGCAGTAGCCATTACTGCTGATGGCAAGCGGGCAATTTCTGGTTCAAGAGACAACACCCTAAAAGTCTGGGATTTAACCACCCGAAAGGAAGAGTTTACTCTCAAAGGTTCCAACAAATCAGTAAATGCAGTAGCCGTCACTGCTGATGGCAAGCGGGCAATTTCTGGTTCAGATGACAACACCCTAAAAGTCTGGGATTTAACAACTCGAAACGAACGGTTTACTCTCGAAGGTCACAGCTACTCAGTAAATACTGTCGCCGTTATTGCTGATGGCAAGCGGGCAATTTCTGGTTCAGATGACAACACCCTAAAAGTCTGGGATTTAATTACTGGAAAGGAACAGTTTACCCTCAAAGGTAACAGCTACTCAGTATATGGAGTAGCCATCACTGCTGATGGCAAGCGGGCGATTTCTGGTTCGTGGGATAACACCCTAAAAGTCTGGGATTTAACAACCCAAAAAGAAGAGTTTACTCTGAAAGGTCACAGGCAAGCGGTATATGCAGTCGCCGTCACTGTTGATGGCAAGCGGGCAATTTCTAGTTCGTGGGATAACACCCTAAAAGTCTGGGATTTAACCATTGGAAAGAAACTGTTTACTCTTGAAAGTCACAGCAAATTGGTACATACAGTTGCCGCTGATGGCAAGCGGGCAATTTCCGGTTTTTTCTACAACATTTTCAAAGACTGGGATGTAATAATTGGAAAAGAACATTTTACTTTCAAAGGTCACAGAAAATCAGTCTATTTACTAGCCGTTACTGCTGAGGGCGAGCGGGCAATTTCTGGTTCATTTGACAATACCCTAAGAGTCTGGAATTTTACCAATGGAAAGGAACTTTTTACTCTCGAAGGTCACAGCGAATTTGTAAATGCAGTCGCTGTCACGGAGGATGGCAAGCGGGCAATTTCTGGTTCATCAGACAAAACCCTCAAAGTCTGGGATTTAACCACTGGAAACGAACAGTTTACTCTCAAAGGTCACAGCAAATCGGTATATGCAGTCGCCGTTACTGCTGATGGCAAGCGGGCAATTTCTGGTTCGTGGGACAAAACCCTCAAAGTCTGGGATTTAACCACTGGAAACGAACAATTTACTCTCAAAGGTCACAGCGACTCGGTAAATATAGTAGCCGTCACTGCTGATGGCAAGCGGGCAATTTCTGGTTCAGATGACAAAACCCTCAAAGTCTGGGATTTGTCGAGTGGAAATGTCATTGCTAGTTTCACCGGTAAAAGTTCGATCGCCTGTTGCGCCATTGCACCCGATGGAGTCACAATTGTGGCAGGCGACGCATCCGGCCGCGTATATTTCCTGCGACTAGAAGGGATTACTGAGTATTTAGAACAGGGGATGGCGTGAGATGGGAGAATTTGCTGACAAGTTAGCTGCCAAACCACTTTTCTATCAACGTGCTTATCTGGGCAGCTTACTGCCAAATTATGTTAAGTCAGGGAATTTAGAAAAGTATTATCAAAAACTGACTGATTTTAACTTTCTGATAGCAAAGATTCAGCATCCTGAGTTTGGGGTACAAGCACTTATTGATGATTTTAATCTGATTGATGATTCAGAAGCAGTAATTAACCCACAGTACAACCCAGAAAAAGCGAAATCTTTGGAGTTGATTCAATCGGTCTTGTGGATGTCAGTGGATATTTTGGAACTAGATAACAATAAGCTGGCCGAACAATTATTGGGTCGCCTACTGTACTTTGAAATGCCTTCTATTCAAGCAATGCTGGAGGTAGTAAAAAAGTGGAAAGCAGTACCTTGGTTGCGTCCTTTAATCCCTTGTTTCATTCCTCCCCAAGGAGGATTAATACGTACACTTGAAGATCACACCAGTTTAGTAAATGCAGTTGCCGTCACTACTGATGGCAAACGAGTAATTTCTGGTTCAGCAGATAAGACCATAAAAGTCTGGGATTTAACAACTGGGAAGGAACAGTTTACTCTCAAAGGTCATAGCGACTCAGTAAATGTAGTTGCTGTCACCCCCGATGGCAAGCGGGTGATTTCTGGTTCTTGGGACAAAACCATAAAAGTTTGGGATTTAACAACTGGAAAGGAAGAGCTTACTCTAAAAGGTCACACTTACTGGGTAAATGCAGTTGTTGTCACTGCTGATGGGAAGCGGGCAATTTCTGGTTCCAGAGACAACACCCTCAAAGTCTGGGATTTAGTAACTGGAAAGGAAGAGTTTACTCTAAAAGGTCACACTTACTGGGTAGATGCGATAGCGGTCACTCCTGATGGTAAACGAGCAATTTCTGGCTCGTGGGACAGCACCCTCAAAGTCTGGGATTTAGTAACTGGAAAGGAAGAGTTTACTCTAAAAGGTCACAGTTACGCGGTATGGGCCATCGCTGTCACTCTTGATGGAAAACGAGCAATTTCTGGTTCGTGGGATAGAACCCTCAAAGTTTGGGATTTAACAACTGGGAAGGAAGAGTTTACTTTTGACGCTCACAGTGCTTCAGTAAATGCAGTTGCGGTCACTCCTGATGGAAAACGAGCAATTTCTGGCTCGTATGACAGCACCCTCAAAGTTTGGAATTTAACCACTGGAAAGGAAGAGTTTACTCTCAAAGGTCACACTGATTGGGTAAGTACAGTTACTGTCACTGCTGATGGTAGGGCGATTTCTAGTTCCTATGACAAAACCCTAAAAGTTTGGGACTTAGTAACTCGAAAGGAAGAGTTTACTCTCAAAGGTCACAGCAATTGGGTAAGTGCAGTTACCGTCACTGCTGATGGTAGGGCGGTTTCCGGTTCCTATGACAAAACCCTAAAAGTTTGGGATTTAAGAGCAAGAGGGGAAGAGTTTGCTCTCAAAGGTCACACTGATTGGGTAAAAGCAGTCGCCGTCACCCCCGATGGCAAGCGGGCAATTTCTGTTTCAGAGGATAAAGCGGTAAAAGTTTGGGATTTAAGAACTGGAAAAGAAGAATTTACCCTCAGAGGTCATAGCTACTTGGTAAATGCCGTAGCGGTCACTACTGATGGCAAGCGGGCAATTTCTGGCTCAAGAGACAAAACTCTAAAAGTTTGGGATTTAAGAGCAAGAGAGGAAGAGTTTACTCTCGAAGGTCATAACAACTCGGTAAATGCGGTAGCCCTCACCGCCGACGGCAAGCAGGCAATTTCCGGTTCATCGGATAATACCCTAAAAGTCTGGGATTTAACCACTCAAAAGGAACTGTTTACTCTCAAAGGTCATAGCGACTGCGTAAAAGCAGTGGCGGTCACGGAGGATGGCAAAATAGCAATTTCTGGTTCATCGGATAACACCGTAAAAATCTGGGATTTAATAGCTAGAAAGGAAAAGTTTACTCTCAAAGCTCACAGCCAATTTGTAACAGCAGTCGCCCTTACTGCTGACGGCAAGAGAGCAATTTCTGGTTCGTGGGACAACACCATCAAAGTCTGGGATTTAACAACTAGAAACGAACTTTTTACTCTCAAAGGTCACAGCGACTCGGTAAATATAGTAGCCCTCACCGCTGAGGGCAAGCGGGCGATTTCTGGTTCATCGGACAAGACCATCAAAGTTTGGGATTTGTCGAGTGGAAAGGTTATTGCTAATTTTACCTGTGAAAGCCCGATCGCCTGTTGCGCTATTGCACCCGATGGAGTAACAATTGTGGCAGGCGACGCATCCGGCCGCGTATATTTCCTGCGGCTAGAAGGGATGGAGGCACTAACATGAATTCCTCACCTTTGCCAACACCCATCTATACCGCTGCTTACCCAATAGAATTTCAGCAAGTCCTGCGAGAAAAAACCGAGAATTTTGTCGGCCGCAAGTTTGTTTTTTCTGCGATTTCCCACTTTCTGGACTCCCACAGCCGCGGTTATTTCACAATTGTCGGCACTCCCGGCTGCGGCAAAAGTTCCATCCTCGCCCAATATGTTACCGCCCATCCTCGCAGTATCTATTACAACGCTGGAATTGAAGGCAAAAATCGAGCTGAAGATTTTCTCGCTTCTGTCTGCACTCAACTGATTGACAAATACCTTGCCGCCAATGGGGAAACATCCGAAATCCTCAAGCTAAAATCTCAACTTCAAAATCTCGAATCCCATGATGGGAGTTGGTTTCTGTCTTTGTTGCTTCAGCAAATTAGCGATAAATTAGCCGATCGCCAAAAGTTGATAATTGTCATTGATTCTGTAGACGCGATCGCCCGCACGAGCCAGCCTCCCAGCTCAAATCTGTTTTATCTGCCGAGATATTTGGGCGATCGTACTTATTTTATCCTCGCCCGCCGCCCGTTTTTGAGAGAGAAATCCGGTTTGTTAATTGAAACGCCCTCTCAAACCCTCGATTTAAGAGATTATCCCGCCCAAAATCGCGAAGATGCCCTGAACTACATTCAGCAATACCTATCAACCGCACCGGATTTAACTGCACCGGAATTGGGCCAACAACTCGCCACTGTCAGCGAAGACAATTTCATGTATCTGAGTCAGATGTTACCTGCCATTAACGAGAATTCACGCCCCGATGCTAATCTGGGGGAATCCTCACTTGTCTCTGAACTTCCTCCCGGTTTAGCAGCGTATTATCAAAACCACTGGCTGCGGATGAGAGGTGATGGCTTATCGGCGATCGAGTTGTCTGTGCTGAATGTTTTGGTACAATCAACAGCAAGTTTATCTGTAAGTGCGATCGCCAATATAATTGATCAAGATGAATACGATGTTGAAAAAGCGTTAGACAATTGGATCGAGTTCTTAAATAAACAAGAAATGGGAGGAGAAATTTGCTATAGTTTGTATCATAATAGTTTCCGCCAATGGTTAGGCAAACAATCTATTTTAGAATGATGATGAGTACAGGGCAGTGTCCCTTGGAGTCAACTTAACGTTACAGCGATAGTCCGACAGGGGTTGAAACCCCTGCCTCAAAGCTGAAGTCCTCTAAAAGAGGACTAATGAATGATTCAGTCCTCTTTTAGAGGACTTTGGCTATTAGACAGGGAATTCATTCCCTGGCGGACTGGCGGGTAGGTGGGAGGACTAGCGGACGAAAAGCTTAAGTTGACACGCCTTGGGCATTGCCGTGTCCTAACTGTGGGTAATATCAATTCCGATGCCACCGAGTTTTATATTATATAAAAAACAATACAACAATGAAACGAGCAGTATTTCTTGACAGAGATGGCGTTCTCAATATCGAAGCCGGCTACATCCACAAAGTAGAAGATTTGCATTTAATCCCCGGAGTCGCCGAAGCTGTACGCCGTTTAAATGACAAACAAATATTTTGCTGTTTGGTTTCCAATCAATCGGGCCCGGCGAGGGATTATTATCCGGTTAGTCACGTAGAAGCTTTGCACAAACGCCTGTGTCAGTTATTAGAAAATGAAGCAGGAGCCAAGTTAGATGCTCTTTATTACTGTCCTTATTTAAGCGCAGCCGAAGGCGGAACTAACCCAGAATTCACGCGGTATACGACGTGGCGAAAACCAAATACAGGGATGTTGGTAGCGGCGGCTTGGGAACAGGATTTAGATTTGCGAAATAGTTTTATGGTGGGGGATAAAGCGACTGATGTTGATATGGCTCACAATGCCGGCTGTACTGGTATTTTGGTGCAGACTGGTTACGGGGAAAGTGTGTTGAGTGGGGAGTATCAGCACCATACTAAACCGGATTTTATTGCAGCAAATTTAGCGGTGGCTGTGGAGTGGATTTTGCAACACTTTGATTAGTGTTTGTAGTGGCATTTAACTTGTTTCTCGTTGAGTCTTACAGGAAAGTGCTACGTAAGGAAGGGCGACTGTGAAGGTGGTACCCACGCCCATTTTGCTTTCGCAGGCGATCGCGCCTCCTTGCAATTCCACAGCTTTTTTAACAATTGTTAATCCCAAACCGTTACCTTTAATCTTTCCCGTATTCTTGCAGCGGTAAAACATTTCAAATATTTTCCCTACTTCGGTTTCTGGGATGCCGATACCTTCGTCTCGAATACGCAGAATTAGTGAGGGAGAGTTAATATTTGTAAATTGGGAATTGCCAAACAAACACTGAGGAGATAAGCAGAAAATAGCTTCTTTGTCTCCCTCGCCTGCTTGACGGCATTCCAATTCTAAGGTGACTTGCCCGCCGTTTGGGGAATATTTGATGGCGTTGACGATTAAGTTAGAAATAATGCCGTGCAGCAATTGTTGATCTAATATTGCACTGGTAACATCTGAGGGGATTAATGTCAGTTTGTGCTTGGCTTCATTTCCTAACAGCAATTGAGCGAGCAAGTCTTGACAAAATTCGACTAAATTTATCGGTAATGGATTGCATTTGAGTTTGCCTGCTTCTGCCCTGCCCATGAACAGCATATCGTCGATTAGCTGGTTCATCTTTTGGGTAGCTGAGTGCACCAGCCGCAGGGTTCTAACTTGGGATTCGTCCCTGCTGCGAGTGCGATCAAGATCGAGAAGTTCCGCAGAAATTAAAATCGCGTTGAGGGGATTCCGCAATTCGTGAGCGGCCATTGAAATATACTGGTTTTGGCGGTGCGATTTTTCTTCCACCGACTCTCTAACTGCTTCCGCAGCTTTGAGAGATTCTCGCATCTTGGTTTCGATTTCGTGTCTGTGCAGGGCAATCTCGATCGCCACCCGCAAATCATTTTGTTGAAATGGTTTGATAATATAACCGAGTGGGTCTGTAAGTTTCGCTCTTTGCAGCGTTTTATCGTCGGCATAAGCTGTTAAAAATACTGTCGGCACATTCCTATTAGTTCGGATTTTTTCTGCCGCTTTTACCCCGTCTATCTCACCTTTAAGCACGATATCCATCAACACTAAATCTGGCGGGTTTTCTAGAACTTTTTGAATTGCTTCTTCTCCTGAAGAAACTGTAGCTGTTACTGCATATCCCAGTTTTTTTAATCGGCCTGCTATGTCTTGGGCTACAATAACTTCGTCTTCGACCACCAAAATTTTTATAGGGTTCATTTTTCTTTAAATGCGTCGCCGATAATTTAACTCTTTAAAAATTAGAGTGTAGCAGGTTCCACACTGACTGTCAATTGCAATACTCGCCTCTAATTGGTCAGACAACATTCTTACTAATCGCAATCCTAATGTTTCGGCATTTCCTGCGTCAAAACCCGCCGGGAATCCGCTACCATTATCTTGAATAATTAATTGAAGTTGCTGATAAGTTAATTCATTAAATTCTATGTTAATTTCACCTGCTAAACTTTGGCTAAAAGCATATTTTAAGGAATTAGACACTACTTCGTTAATAATTAAACCGCAAGGAATTGCTGTTTCTATGTTTAAATAAATTGGGTCAAGGTTGAGATTGAATTTGATGGCAGTGTTGCCGCACCCAAAAGATTGATACAAATTAGCAACCAAGTTTTCGACGTAGGGGGGAAGGTCGATGCGATCGAGATGTTCGGATTGATACAATTGCTCGTGAATCAGAGCCATTGAATGGATGCGGGTCTGGCTTTCTTCAAATAAAGCTAGCGTCGGTTCGTCTTCAATATATTGAGCTTGAAGTTGCAGCAGGCTGGAAATTACCTGCATATTATTTTTGACTCGGTGGTGAATTTCTTTGATCAATACTTCTTTTTCGCGGAGTGCTGCTTGGATGCGGACCTCGGTAAATTTGCGATCGCTGATATCTTCGCCAATACCCGCGATGCGGTAAATTTTGCCCGATTCGTCGTAAATGGGAAAAGCTCGATCGCACACCCAGCGAATTGTGCCGTCTGGCAGAAAAATCCGATATTCGGTATTGGTGGACTCGCCCTGCAACACTCGCCCCATTGCCTCTTCCAACAAATGTTTATCTTCTGGATGCAGCCACTCCATCATTTTTAAGGGATCAGCATACAGTTCTTCGCGACTGCGCCCCCAGATTTGTTCGTAAGCTGGACTCAGATACAATAAATCGGTGAATTCCGCAGACATTAGCCAGACGGAATCTTGGATATTTTCTGCTAGCTGGCGGAAGCGTACTTCACTTTCGCGGATGGTTTGTTCTGCCTGTTTGCGTGCGGTAATATCTACTGCAATGCCCACCATGCGGTAAACTTTACCAGAGTGATTTCTAATCGGAAAAGCCCGATCGCGAATCCAGCAGGTTTTGCCGTCCGGCCGGACAATTCGATATTCTATCTCGTCTTCAGACTCAATTTGTCTAGTTAAATTAGCAATAACGCGCTCGCGATCTTCTGGATGGAGGGAATCTGCAAAAAAGCGCCCGTTAGCATACAAATCAGCGCAGCTTCTGCCCCAAATCTTTTCGTAACCCGGACTGATATAAATAATTTCCTGCGGTTGAACATTTACCATCCAAAACACGCTTTCAATGTTTTCTGCTAGCTGTCGGAACCTTTCTTCACTTTCTTTCAGCGCTGCTTCTGTTTTTTTGCGATCGCTAATATCGCGCTGCACGCCAAAATAGCCCACGATTCTGCTGTGGGAATCGTAAATGCAAATATAGTCGCCTTCTACCCAAAATGGAACCCCGTCAAACTTGCGATTTTCATTTTCGATGTGAATTCTGCCAGCCTCAAAAAATTGCCTTATTATCTCTCTGCTACCAGTCAAGTTGTGCGAAAATAAAGAGTCAAGCGTCCGGCCAATAAACTCTTCCCTGGTACCTCCGTATTGAGCTATCAAAGCATCGTTTGCCTTCGTTACCCGCCCCTTAGCAAATATGTAATCCAAGACTTTTTCTTTGTCAACTGTATCATCCCAGTGTACGGGTTCGTCCAGCATCATAAAGAAAAAACCATCTAAAGATTGAGAGAAAAACAATTCTAGCTGTTCCTGGCTTTCTCGCAGAGCTTCTTCGGCGTGCCAGCGATAGATAATTTCTTCCCGCAATTGAGTGTTGGCTGTTTTTAAGTCTTCAGTGCGCTTTTGATATTTAATTTTTAGCTGATTTTTGATTTCTTGCAGCGCTATTTCTGCCTGTTTTTTTTCGGTGATATCCTGAGTAACTACCATGCCGGCAAAAATTTCTTCCCGGTCGTTTTTGACTGGAGCAATTGTTGTTGAATAAACACGATCGCCGTATTTATATTCAAAAGTATTCTCTTTTCCTGCCAAAGCAGCGCGATAGGTAGTCTCAAAAAGGGGCAAATCTTCAGGTGGGGATACTTCCCACAATGTTTTGCCTTCCAGCAGTTCTTTGGACAAACCAACTACTGCCAAACCTTGGCCGTCAACTAGAGTATAGCGCAAATCGAGATCGAACAAAAACACCGAGCCATTGGGATAATGTTTGATGAGAGTTCGGTACATTTCCTGGCTTTTTTCCAGAGATGCGATTAACTGAATGCGATCGTCCTCGGTGATATCCGATTCAGTTGCCCAAGCCGAAGAGTCCGCATTCTCCACTGCTTTGAGTTGTGCTTCTAATTTATGGCACAATTCTCTCTGCTGCTGCAAATCCTCTTCAAGTTTCCGAATTTTTGCTTTTTGCTCTGCTACTAATGCTTCACAGGTTTCGAGAGGTCGATCGATCTTGGTAGGATCAATACACATAATTGCTCTAGGTTTGCCAGTTGCGGACTTGAGCTTTTTCAAGTTAATACTAACAAAGCTCAAGCCTTTACTGCCAACTTAATTAGCCAGAATCTTTTTTGACTTGTGCTTAAAGCCTTCTACCTTTATTTAGGAACTCCCGCCGTCAAGACTTCATGACAATCCGCTGTCACCAAAACATCATCTTCAATTCTCACGCCAATCCCGCGCCATTTTTCAGGAACCTCCGGCTGTCCTTCCACGGGTTTAATATAAGGAGAAATATAAATCCCCGGTTCCACCGTCAGCACTTGTCCTGCCTGCAAAACTTGCGGATTTTCGCCGTACTGATAAACGCCGACATCGTGCACGTCCAATCCCAGCCAATGACCAGTGCGGTGCATATAAAATGGCTTGTATTTCTCTTCTTTAATTATCTCTTCAATGTCCCCCACCAAAAGTTTTAAGTCCATTAAACCTTCCACCAAAACGCGCACCGCTGTTTCGTGAATTTTGCTGTAAGGATTTCCCGGATATACTTGACTAATTGCCTGCAATTGTGCTTGCAAAACTAAGTCATAAATTATCTGTTGTTCGGCTGTAAATTTGCCGCTAACAGGAAAGGTGCGAGTAATATCGGCGTTGTAGTACCCGCAAGCACAACCGGCATCTATTAGCAGCAAATCGTTTTCCTGCATTTGCCGGTTGTTTTCGATGTAGTGTAGGACGCAAGAATTGTAACCGGATGCAACAATAGAAGGGTAAGCCGGAGTGCAGCCATTTAAGCCAAAAGTATGTTCTATTTCAGCTTGAATTTCATATTCGTATCTGCCCGGTTTGGCGAATTCTTGGGCGCGGTTGTGCGCTGCAACTGAGATATTAGCCGCTTTTCGCATTAATGCTAATTCAGTTTCGCTTTTCACAAGCCGCATCGGGTGTAAAATGATGTTGGAATCTTCGATTGCTGTGGGGCCTGTGCCGCGTTTTGGGTAGGTTGCCATCAAGCGCTGCCAGTGATTGAGGACTGTTTGATCGAAACTACGATCGCGCCCGAAGTGATAGTATATGCGATCGGCTTTTTCTAAATATTTCGGCAATTTTTCCGCAAGTTCGGCGATGGGGAAAGCTTCATCCGCGCCGTACAATTCCTTAGCGCCTTCTACTCCGGCGCGATAACCGTGCCAAGTTTCTTTTTCCAAGTCTTTTGGCTGCACAAACAACACAAATTTGTGTTCTTCGTGGTGCGGCGCCAGCACTGCTACCGCCGCAGCTTCATTGAAACCGGTTAAGTAGAAAAAATCGCTATCTTGTCGGTATGCGTATTCTACATCGTTGTGCATGACGGCTGCGGGCGCGCTGCGAAATATCGCCGTCCCGCTGCCAATTTTTGCCATTAACTGTTCGCGTCTTTGCCGATATTCGGTGGGGTTTGTCATCCGATTTTAGATTTTAGATTGTAGATTTTAGATTGAGTGTAATATTAACACTCGGCGGTTTCAAGCGCTGCTTGTCAGACTTGCACCCGCAAGCCCTGGGTTGAAGATATAGGCGATCTGTTTTTTTTGTTTGTCTACTTATTTATTCTCTTGTTCTGCGATCGCCAATTGACAAGTATAGTCAACCAGCCGAGACAAAGATGAGTGGCCATCGACTAAAGTCCATTTCGGAGAGAAATTAGACCAATTTTCGCCATCTTGGCTAACTCTGACAGTTCTCAACTGTCGTTGCTGACAGTCAACTTCCATTTGCGCCAACAATTTATCCTTACTAAACTGTTGAGTTACTAAAATAGTTCTGACTGGATAAGAGGGAGCACCGGGAATATCGGATTTGCTTAATTCAACGCTGCTGGAGTCGATGCAAATATCTACAAAACATCTTGATTTTTCGGCGCGGGCGCTCAAAGTATTGAGGGAAACAAAAATCAAAGTTGCTATTAAAAAAAATGACAAATTCTTAGTATGTATGGCAAATGTAGTATTCATCTGCGTTAATTGGCGTTTAGGGGCGGTTTAATATTATTGACAGTTTAATAAAAAAGTAGGGACGTGGCAATAGTGCTGCGTCCCTACTTTTTAAAGACACGGCATTGCCGTGTCCCTAATTTTTAAACAAGTCTTAAAGCTGAGGAACGTATTGTTCTTTTTCAGGAACAAAAGTGTATTCAGAGACGATTAGGCGCAACTCTTCGCCGTCGATGGTTTCTTTTTCGATCAACAAATCGACTAAGCGATCGATCACGGTGCGATTTTCGCGAATAATTCGGCGCGCGTCGTCGTAGCAGTGATCGACAATCGATCGAACTTGTCCGTCAATCCGAGAGGCTATTTCTTCGGAATATTCCGATCGCGCTGTGTAGTCGCGGCCGAGGAAAATTTCGCTTTGTTGAGCTTCCAGGGCGATCGGGCCCAAGGTAGACATCCCATAGCGAGTAACCATTTGGCGCGCCATACCGCTGACTTGCTGCAAGTCGTTGCCGGCACCGGTGGTTACTTCGGCATCTCCGAAAACTACTTCTTCGGCTGCGCGGCCACCCAAAGCACCGCTAATCCGGGCTAAAATTTGCGATCGAGAAATCAAACCTTGGTCTTCGCTGGGCATGAACCAAGTCAAGCCGCGGGCCTGTCCGCGAGGAACTAAGGTAACTTTTTGAACTGGATCGTGAGCTTGAATGATTGTACCGACGATCGCGTGGCCGATTTCGTGGTAAGCAATCAAGCGCTTGCTCTTGCTGTCCACCAAAGGAGTGCCTTCCATACCTGCTACCACGCGATCGACTGCATCGTCAACTTCGAGCATCGTAATCGCTTCTTTGCGGCGGCGGGCGGTTAAAATAGCAGCTTCGTTGAGCAAGTTAGCCAAATCAGCGCCCGTAAAACCAGGAGTGCGGCGGGCGATGGCGTCCAAAGAAATCTCTGCAGACAGCTTCTTGTTGCGCGCGTGAACTTCCAAAATTTCCAAGCGGCCTTTAATATCCGGCGTATCTACGCTAACTTGGCGGTCAAAACGTCCCGGACGCAGCAACGCTGAGTCAAGCACGTCGGGGCGGTTCGTGGCAGCAATGATGATAATGCCAGTATTGCCCTCAAAACCGTCCATTTCGGTCAGCAACTGGTTCAGGGTTTGTTCCCGTTCGTCGTTACCGCCACCGATACCGGCGCCACGCTGGCGACCGACTGCATCGATTTCATCGATAAAGATGATGCAAGGAGCATTTTCTTTAGCTTTCTTGAACAAGTCGCGAACGCGGGAAGCGCCGACACCGACGAACATTTCCACAAATTCCGAACCGGAGATGCTGAAGAAAGGCACGCCGGCTTCGCCTGCGATGGCTTTTGCCAGCAGGGTTTTACCAGTTCCGGGAGGGCCAACTAGCAGCACGCCTTTGGGAATCTTCGCCCCGACTGCGGTGAAGCGTTCGGGTTTTTTGAGGAATGTCACTACTTCTTGTAGTTCTTCTTTGGCTTCCTCAACGCCTGCTACGTCGTCGAACAGTACGCCTGTTTTAGCTTCCATTTGAAAGCGAGCTTTGGATTTGCCAAAATTCATGGCTTGGCCCGGGCCGCCGGGAACGTTGCCACCGCGGCGGAAGAGGAAAAACAGGCCTCCTACTAACAAGAGGGGAAATACTAGATTGCCTAAAAGTCCCCAGACAGCGCCGTCGTTGCGTAGTGGGTGAGTGTCAAAGCTGATTTTGGAGTCTCTGAGCCTAGAAACCAGTTCCGGGGCATTTGAGGGCAAGTCTACCCGCCACCGCTGCTCGTGATTGTCCAGTTCGGGATCGACTGCTAGGACAATAGCCGTCCGACCTCCGTCGTAAAGGTCAACGCTGGTCACTCGACCGGCGTTTAAGTAATCTAAGAATCGACCGTAGCTCAGGCGGGTGCTGGCGGTGTTCTTGCTCATTTCAGCGGGGGATGGGGCAAAGGCCCCCTGCCACAAGAAAAAGCCGATGACTAAGGCGGGTAAAGTCCAAAGTAGTATAGTTCGCCAAGAAATTTTCATAAATGCGGATGCCTTGAATTGGGGACAGATCGGGTAAGATCGCGGTGTCGGAGAAGTGCGACAAAAGTTTACACTCAGAATCTTAACTAAATTTAACTTAACAATGCACTCTCAGGCAACAGAGCTTTGAGGACTATGGCTCCAGAAAAAGTTAGGTTAGTTACGGTAAGGGCGATCGTCCCGAATATAATGTTTGGTGCTGATTTCGATACCGATCTAGGTAGAGTTAGAAGAATCGTCGCTTTCACCCACTGTCTTTAAGCGTGGCAGTGTCAAGGGATAAGGCATGATAATGGTGAGGCTCAGTGAGGTAACACATTTCAATGACAACTAGACAGCTTGTTCCTAATTCGGCTATGCTGACCCAGCAGACTAAAGTCGCTTCTAACAAATCGATTATTAGTGCTGATTTGGGTCGGACGGCAACTAAAGCTTGCGTGAGTCGCAACCCGAGTAGCGTTGTTTTCATCCCTGCCAACGTGGCTACTATGCCCGTGGAAAAGGTGCGGGGTGGCAGCTTTGAGTCCAAAGCAACAGACCCTCTGTTGGATATGTGGCTGGAGTACCAGGGCAAGGGTTACGCTATAGGTCAATTGGCGGCAGATTTTGGCGCTAATCTCGGTGGCGCTGACCAGTCGAAAGTAGTAGATGCTTTGGTTAAGGTCTTTTCCTGTGCTGGATATTTCCAGATGAAGGGTGAAATAGCAGTTGTGCTGGGTTTGCCGTTTTATTCGCAGGATCAGTTTGAGAAGGAAAAGGAAGAGATTATCAGCCAACTGCGCTCTCCCCACGTTGTGGTGTACCGGGGCGAGCGTGTGGATATTAATATCAGTCACGTTTGGGTGATGCCGGAAGGGTTCGGCAGCCTGATTTGGTGCGAGGCTCAAGATAACAAGGAGTTTACGCCGGAGTTGCCGGAACTGTCGGTGGCGGTTGTTGATATCGGACACCAAACTACCGATTTGTTAATGGTCGATCGTTTCCGGTTCGCCCGGGCAGCTTCTAAGAGCGATTCCTTCGCCATGAACAAGTTCTACGAACAAGTTGCCTCAAAGATTCCGGGAGCAGACCCTCAATCTCTGTCTTTACTGGAAGCGGTGAATAAACCGGAAGGCCAGCGTTTCTACCGTCCGAGAGGAGCGACTAAGCCGACTAATTTAGATCCGATTATTAAGGATTTGCGAGAGGCTTTCGCTAACGAACTGTCCGAACGTTTGGTGCAGTGGCTGCCGGAACGTGTGACGGATGTGGTTCTGACTGGCGGGGGCGGCGAGTTTTTCTGGGAGGTGTTGCAACCTTTGCTTAAAGACGCCAATCTTAAGGCTCACTTGGCTCAGCCTTCCCGGAAAGCTAATGCTTTGGGACAGTTTATTTATGCTGAGGCTCAGCTAGCCACGATTAAGTAACGCATTAAGGCTTGAACCCTATGGCACTGTGGGCAAAAAATAAGGCGAATTTCTCGGTGGCGTTTACGGAAGATGCTGCGGATCAAACTTTGCTGGCCGCTATTGAAAAAGAGTTGGCTTTCACGAAGTATCAGACTTTCAGCAATCTCTGCAAGCAAGCTTTGTGGCAGTTTTTGTCTGTATCTGAGTCTGCTAGCTCTACACAGAGCTTTCAGCGGTTGGAACAGCGTATTGCTGAACTTGTGGTCAAATTTGCTGAGTTTGAGCACAATGTTTCGGCAGAGGAATTAAGCCGTTTGGAGGGACTGGAACATCACCTGACTCAACTCAGCGCGCAGTTGGATCAATTGCAGGGGAGTGTTAACAGTAAGTTTGCTCAAGTTTCTTTTGCCCCAGTTTCAAAAGTAGTAGAGCCTGACCCCATTGAGTCTGAGTCTGTGGCGGATGATAATGTAGTGTCTGACGCTGAGGTTGCTCCTCCTCGGAATTCCGATCCTTTGTTGGAGCGTTTAAGTTCTTTGTTACCCCAAGATTTCTAAAATGAGGTAGACCAAGGCTAAAAAGCCTTGAGATGTAATGTTAGTGGCCCGCTGTTGGCAGCCGGTACTGAATACAGACACAAAGCGATCGCTCTTTTGAAAAAAAAGGGCGATCGCTTTGTTATTTGTCAGTTGTCAGTTGACTGTTGTCTGTTTTCTGTGGTTACAAATTACCAATTACCAATTACCATTATTCGATTAACCCTAATTTTTGTAATCGCGAACGAATCGCACTAGGCTGTCGCTGAAATCTCTGAGCTAATTCGTCAATTTGTTGACCGCTAGCATATTCTTTCTTCAAATTTTCGTCTTCATCCTGACTCCACTTGACATAAGCTCTGGGATATTTCTGGCGAATTTTCTCATTCTGGGTTTTAGGTCGATAACCATTCTTTTGAGCGACATTCAAACCCGAACCAAACTGTGGGTTAATTTCCCCACCGCGACTAGCTAGCGCCTCTTGCACGCGGTTGGGAATCACAGCAATTTCTTCTGAGAGATCAGCCAAAGCAGTGTCTACTTTTTGCTGAAGTTCTGTTAGCTGCCGCTGCTGCAAACTGCCCCACTGTGGCAGTTCGTTGATAAACTGCTGCAAGTCCAGAATTATTGTTGTCAAAGTTTCGACTTGTTGCAACTCGGGTCGCTGTTTGAATTGGCGGCTGGTGAGTTCGATCTCGCTTTGAATCATTTTAATAGTTTTTTCTAAAATTATTAGTCGCTGGCGCAGGTTCTCAATTGCTGAAATTAGAGAGTGTACGTTTTCTCCAGGCGCAACATTGAGATTTTCGCGAGATGTTTGAGAAAGAGCTTCGTCTAAAGCATTTACAGCAAGTTGCAATTCCTCGATCGCGCGATCGGTAGTAGCTGCTTGTTGATTTACGCGATCGAACGTGGCCGCCGCACTTGTTTTAACTTGCTTGTGCAGCTTCTGCCGGTTCACAAAATTCAACACCAACGAAATCACTATAGGCACTTGAGCATAAACGCTCTGCCCCCAAACCAAACTAGCAGCCAATCCCACTGCTGAGGCAGCAATAAAAACCACTTCAGCAGTTTCTAACAAATTGCTCGACTTGGGATTTTGGATTTTGGTGGGTGAATTGGATGATGACATAGGCTAATACCATTTTAGATTTTAGATTTTAGATTTTAGATGTGGAATGACTGAGGAAGCTCGGAGTTTATATCACGGGTCTATAGTGGCATTCTTTTTTTCAACTGGTGCAAGTATGCGGATAAAAATAAAGTACGCGCGACGGCAGATATCCGGTATGTAATCGCACGTAGACCCCGAATTTAGCAGTGGTCAAAAACAGATTAAGTTTTTTATTCACAGCCATCTAATTAAATATATTAAAGCTGCAAAATTAGTCTAGCTAAAGTGAAATAAATTAAGACCCCGAGGACATCAACTGCGGTGGTAATAAAGGGAGCAGACATTAAAGCGGGGTCTAAACCCAAAGAACGAAATAGAAACGGCAGAGCTGAACCGGCAATAGAAGCTAAAATTGCGATCGCAAACAAACTCACTCCCACGGCGAGTGCCACTGCTAAACTCCCTTGCAGAGTATAAGCCCAGCCCGTCGCTACAGTCCCCAATATAGCTCCTAGCAGCGCTCCCGCCATCCCCTCGCGAACAATTACTTGAAACGGGCCCATTGCTGTAATTTCATCAGTGTTCAAACCGCGAATTACAACAGTTGAGGACTGAGCTCCGACATTGCCTCCAGTGCCAGTCAGCAGGGGAATAAAGGCTGCTAGGGCAACTACTTGGTTCAAAATATCTTCTTGAGCTCTAATAATTGCGCCGGTGACAGTATTAGTTAAAAGCAGAACAAACAGCCACACCACCCTTTTCCGGGCAACAGTGATTAAATCGGTCTGAAAATAATTGTCGCCGCCGGACTGGACGCCACCCAAGGTATAAATATCTTTGGCTGCTTCTTGTTCTAAAATGTCGATCGCATCGTCAACTGTAATGATGCCGACCAGCCGCTGTTCGCGGTCTACAACGGGCACAGCTAAAAAATCGTAACGCTGGATCAGCCTAGCTACTTCTTCTTGATCCGTTCCTGTTTGAACAGAAACTACGTCGCGGGTCATAATTTCGCCGACAGTTTTGTCGAGGGGGGAAGTTACTAAATCCCGTAGGGATAAAATGCCAGTCAAGCTGCGTCCGGCGTCGGTGACGTAAAGAGAATAAATTGTTTCGGTAGTTCTAGCCAAAGAGCGAATTCGGTCTAAAGCTTGGGCGACGGTAAAACTTTCTTTGAGAGAAATATATTCCGGGGTCATGATCCGACCGGCGGTACTGGCTTCGTAACCCAAAAGTTGGGCCGTTGCTTCTCGTTCCGTCGGGCTCAGTTCACCCAACAGGCGACGGACTAATATTGCCGGGAGTTCGTCAAAGAGTTTAGCTCGATCGTCCGGGGACATTTTGTCTACAATATCAATGACTTCTTGGCGCTTGAATTTTTCGCAGAGGGACTGCTGAACGCTGGAGTCGAGATATTCGTAAACTGCGATCGCTTCGTCTTTGGAAAGCAAGCGGAAAGCTATTACTTGCATGGTTTCTGGCAGGCCTTCGATAGCTTCAGCTATGTCTGCTTCCTGCACCGGGTGCAAAATCGCTTTTGCTCCTTTAAAGTCTCCTTCTTCCAACAGGGCCCTTAACTGCGATCGAACTAATTCCCGCAGTTCCTTTCGCGCGTAAGTGGGTAGAGAAGACGATTGATAATTTTTTTCTGTCACTGATGACCCTCCTAAACCTGTGCTGCGCGCCTTCCTGAATCCAGTTTAGAGCCTATTGACGCCACTGGTTGCAGTGATCAGACTTGCCCTGACAAGATCCACACCTGACCCCTATTTTTCTGGTGCGCGCCCAGCATCTTGCCCGATTTGGGTTCAAATACATTTATCTTGATCGGCGACACTCATCGGTAGGAAAGGAGAATGGCGGCCGAGCACTTTTTCCAACAGGTTCGTCGAACTTTGATTGCGAATATAATTATTGACTGTTTCTTTCCATTCAGTGTCACTTGCTGGCAATATCATGCTGTAAGAAATGCAAGTTAAAGGCTGCTCCGGTATAACAGAATATTGGCTACGCTGCGAAAGCGCCCTTTCTCTGCTGATTCGTTGAGATCAGTTTCTAGTTTTTCTAAGCGGATGGAGCGATTTAATTTTTTTTCTAAGTTAGCTCGGAAAATATCTAAGCCTTCCATGCAAACTCCTTGCCATTTTTCACCTTCTAAGTAGCCGAAGGGAGGGGCATCTTTTCTGATACCAACTTTGAGAATGCCGGTTTGCCGAATTTCTGCCAGTGCTGTCTGGGCTGAGGCAATTGTAGGTAAAGCTGCGGGAAATAATATCGAAAATATGGCTGTAAATGCTGCGAGTTTGAGGTTTTTATTGGTTGGCATTGAGTTCATTCGTTCGGCATCCGAATAGATATGGTACAGGTTTTTAATATGATACGCAAAAAAACAATATTGTCAATATATTTGGGTGCTTGTATTTTGGGCTATTGGGGAGTTTTGGGTTGTGCGATCGGCTAACTTCAACCAGCACCGTTTAAAATTAATTTTCGGGGGCTACGTCAATCCTTTTTTCTGCCGCGTCACGGGTTATACACATAAAGAAGTTTTGGGCAAGAATTGGTTTGACAACTTATTATCTTGGTATAGTCAACAATTAATTAAAACTGTCAATATTATTGGCCAGCAGTCATAGCGAATCCCCTGACTCCCGCTATGTTCCTGTTCAAACTGCCAAATGTGTAGGGCCGGGATTTAGACTCTCCGATCAAATCAAGGAACAGGGAACAGGAAAATTATTTTATGTAGGAATGGATCTCAAAAGCTGCATCTGAATAGTGTAGAATTATAACAAACCAGATGGGACATTCCAAGGTGCGTATTGTGGGATAAAAATTCTCTGCAATCTGAATTTCATTACGGAATGTTTAAACTTGTATCTTTTCCTTAACCATTTTATATTCTTTACCAAATCTTTATTTTTTTTCTCTAGGGTATTGTTATGGTTGCTTCAAGCGAGCTTACAGCACTTTGTAACAAGAGTGAAATACCCTTTAGTTAAAAAAGAGGTCTTGATGACACACTGTCCCTGCTGCTCGAATTAAATGCTGCGTCACGTTCGCGAGCATCAAATCTACTGGTTTTGTCGCCAATGTTGGCAAACAATACCTATTTACAATCTGAACAGATGTTGCTCATCGCCATCTATAAATCTAGTTAAAGGGCTAGGGGTTCAGGAAAAACATTCTTTACCGATGGAATTTAACAGTCAACTTAGGGGGTATAAAGTTTAGAGAGTGCCTTATCGCTAACTGGTTTTCCGGCTCAAAACTTAGTTTTATTGCATCATTAAATTACCCAAGTATAGCCCAAAAAATTGAAGACCGTTCTATTCATATATCGCTTAATTTATGGTAATCCCTCGACGCAAAGTAATTATAAGTTTAGACCAAACACCACTTAAACGATTGCTACCTCTTTTGCTTGGTGTGGTGGCCTCTCTTGCTGTTTTATTTACGTGGCAACAGCTAACCATCAACGGACAAATTCACATCGAGCAGTTAATTCAGCAGGAAGCCAATGCGATTCAGTCACAACTGACCGAAGGACTATCCATTCGGGTGTTGACACTTCGGCAAATGGCGAATCGCTGGCAAGCCAATGGCGGAACACCAAAGGCTCTTTGGGAAGCCGATGCTGAGGCTTATGTAAAGGATTTTTACGGTTATCAGGCGATCGCATTAGTCGATCCGTCATTTAAAGTGCGATGGGTTGTGCCACTGGCTGGGAATGAGGCAGCGCAAAACCTAGATTTTAATCGGGAACTGCGTCGCAAAATCACTTTGCAAGTAGCTCGTGATTTGCGTCAACCTATCTTAAGTCGCAATATTTCACTTGTTCAAGGGGGTCAAGGATTTTTAGCAAGTTTTCCTTTGTTTGTAGGTGAACGTTTTGATGGGTTGATTGTCGGAGTTGTTCAGTTTCAGACTCTATTTGAAAGTATTTTAAAAGTGTCACCAGGATACAATGTGGCTATCTATGATGGCACAACTTGGCTCTACGGTCAAGAGTCTTTTTCTCAAAATTCAGATCATAAAACAGTTGTAGTGAAAGCCTATGGTGTAGACTGGAAAATCGATGTTTATCCAAATTTAGATTTAGTAGAAAGAGTCAAGTTTTATTGGCCTAGACTTGTATTAATTGGGGGCTTAGTTTTAGTTGGGCTGCTTATGTGGGTCATGTATCTCGCACAAGTTAGTTATTGCAAAGTCGATAAATTCAAAAAAGCCAATCGCCAGTTGCAATGGGAAATTCACCAGCGACAACAGGCAGAAATTGCGATCGCTCAACTAGCTGCCATCGTTGAATCTTCGGAAGATGCCATTCTCAGTAAAGACTTAGAGGGTGTAGTTACCAGTTGGAATGTAGGAGCCGAAACAATTTTTGGTTATACAGCGGCAGAAATAGTAGGGCAATCAGGGAGAAAATTGATTCCCGCAGACTATCGAGATGAGGAAAACGAAATTCTCACCAAAATCCAGCGAGGACAACGCATCAAACACTACGATACAAAGAGGCTGAGGAAAGATGGAACATTAATCGATGTCTCGATGAGTGTCTCCCCCATTAAAGACCCAGCAGGAAATATAATTGGAGCCTCAAAGATTGCCCGGAATATTGCTGACAGCAAACAAGCAGAAGCAGCACTACGTGAAAGTGAAGAACGCTGGGAACTGTCTGTACGCGGGAATAATGACGGCATTTGGGATTGGAATGTTCAAACCAATGAGGTCTTCTTTTCTAGTCGCTGGAAGGAAATGCTGGACTATGAAGACCATGAAATCCAAAACATTATAGACAAATGGGCGAATCTGCTACATCCCGATGATTTGGGACGGGTAATGCAAGCCGTTCAAGACCATTTTGCCAAGAAAACTCCTTTTTATATCACAGAACATCGCGTTCGCTGCAAAGATGGTTCCTACAAATGGATTTTGGATCGCGGTCAGGCACTGTGGGATGATGCAGGTAACGTAATTCGGATGGCTGGCTCTCACACCGACATTACGGAGCGCAAGCAAGCTGAAGTTGCTTTACAGGTAAGCGAAGCCAGATATCGGCAATTGATCGATAACTTAAATGCGGGTTTTGTGATTCATGCGACAGATACCAGCATCCAATTATGTAATGAAACGGCCTGTGAATTACTAGGGCTTTCAATGGATCAAATGCTGGGAAAAACTGCGATATCTCCGGCCTGGCATTTTGTGCGGGAAGATGGCAGCGTTATGCCCCTAGAGGAATATCCGGTAAATCAGGTTTTATCCAGTGGAAGTTCCCTCAAAAATTATGTTGTAGGAATTAAAAAAGAAATTGATAGTTGTGTTTGGGTATTACTTAATGCCTACCCGGAGTTCGATCAAAACGGTCATATCACACAAGTTGTAGTTACGTTTATTGATATTAGCAAGCGCAAAAAAGTAGAGCTGGAAATCCAAAAAACTCGCAATTTCTTACAAGCACTGTTGGATCATCTACCGATTGCAATTTTTGTTAAGGACGCAGAGCCTAAACGATTTGGCAGATTTCAGTTTTGGAATAAAACCAGCGAACTGTTATTTGGCATCTCAGCCGAACAAGCGATCGGCAAAAGTGGCTATGATTTTTTTCCAATAGAACAGGCTATCTTTTTTGATCAAAAGGATAGAGAAGCTTTTGAAAAAGGTAAGACTGAGGATATTCCTGAAGAACTCATTGAAAGTCATAGTCTGGGCAAACGTTGGCTGCATACTGTGAAGATTCCCATTTACGACGAACAGCATCAGTCCCAGTACCTAATTTGTTTTTCAGAAGATATCACCGATCGCAAACACGCAGAAGCAGAGCTTAGAGAAATGAGTGAGGTGATGAAAAATGCGCTGTCGGGGATTTCCAAAATAGACACTCAAGGACGTTACCTCTATGTCAATAAAGCATATTCTGACGTGACAGGCTATCAGCCAGAAGAAATGATCGGGATGTGCTGGGAAAAAACCGTATATCCCGATGAGTTGGAAAAACTGGTTGCAGCCTATTGGCTGATGGTGCAAGAGGGCAGAGTTGAACTGGAAACCAAAGGGGTTCGTAAAGACGGTTCTGTTTTTTATAAGCAATTGGTGATGATTTCAACTTACGACGAACAGGATCAATTTTTGGGGCATTACTGCTTCATGAAAGATATTAGCGATCGCAAAAAAGCCGAACTTGCACTAGAACAGGAACTCCTGCGGAGTAAAGCCTTCTTCAACACTTCCATGGACGGTGTTGTTGTCATGGATTGGGTCGGAAAAGTTGTCGAAGCTAGTCCCAGTTTTGCTCAAATGCTGGGCTACACGCTAGAACAAACCATGAATCTGAGTGTGTTTGATTGGGATGCTGAATGGACGAGGGAAGAACTACAACTTATGCTCCAGAGAGAGGAGGTTATTCCGCTGTTTGAAACGCGACATCGCCGCAAGGATGGTTCTGTATATGACGTGGAAATTAGCTGGAACCGGGTGGAATTACAAGATGAGATGATGAACTTCTGTATCTGCCGGGATATTAGCGATCGCAAACGCAACGAAGCGGAACGCCAACAAGCAGAACAGGCACTGCGAGAGAGTGAAACTCGCTTCCAAGCCTTCATGAATCACAGCCCAGCCCCTGCCTGGATTACCGATGAAAATGGTGTAATGCTCTATGCCAGCCAGACTTATCTCAATACCTTTAAGTTACCCACTGACGATGTGATTGGAAAATCCATTTTTGAACTTTACCCCGCCGCCTTCGCCCAACAATATCTAGACAATATCCAAACGGTTGCTCAAACCAATGAGCTAATTGAAACGATTGAGATTGCGCCCCGTCGAGATGGAACCCTGGGTGAGTTTCTGGTTTACAAATTTCTCATCCCCGACTTACCTGGGCAAATGCTAGTAGGTGGTGTGGCGATCGATGTGACGCGACAACATCAAGCGGAAACCGCTTTACAACTGAGTGAGGAACGCTTAATGCTGGCACTAGAAGCCTCTGGAGATGGACTATGGGATTGGAAAATTGAAACTGGAGAAGTTTACATTAATTCCTACTACCAGGAGATGCTGGGCTACAAGCCCGGTGAGTTGGTGATGGATGTGAACGTCTGGGAACAGATGATTCACCCTGATGATAAATTCTGGGTTTTTGAGGATCTCAATAGTAACTTGCCAGATAGCTCTCTCAAATATGCCTTTGACTACCGTGTGCGTTGCAAGTCAGGTGACTGGAAGTGGGTCGCTAACTACGCGAAAGTCGTTGCCTACGATGAAGATGGTAAGCCTTTACGGATGATTGGAACGCACAAAGACATCAGCGATCGCAAACAAAAAGAACTGGCACTGCAGCACGCAATGGAAGCCGCAGAAGCAGCGAACTTGGCAAAAAGTACCTTCCTAGCCAATATGAGCCACGAATTACGCACTCCCCTCAACGTGATTCTAGGATTTGCTCAGGTAATGACCCATGACTCCTCCCTAACTCCCAACCAAAAAGAAGACCTGCAAACAATTCGTCGCAGTGGCGATCACCTCTTGAGTTTGATTAACGATGTGCTGGATCTCTCGAAAATTGAATCGGGACACTGCACAGTTGAACACAGCGGATTAGATTTAATTGCGCTGCTGCATTCCCTCCGAAATATGTTGGCGGAACGAGCAAGTTCTAAAGGACTTGACCTTTGTTTCGAGATTGCGCCAGAAGTTCCCCAATTTATGCTTGTCGATGCTCAAAAACTGCGCCAGGTTTTGCTCAATCTGCTGAGTAATGCCATCAAATTTACCGATCGGGGAAGCATTACTTTGCAAGTTAGTATTGAGGCGGACGGTACAGGGGCATTAAGCACAACTCGGCCGATTCTCCAGTTTGTAGTGGCTGACACGGGTTTAGGGATTGCATCGGTCGAACTCGACACCATCTTCGATGCGTTTGTGCAAGCCCAAGCTGGGAAGCGATTGACCGGCGGTACTGGGCTAGGTCTAACCATTAGCCGCAAATTGTTGGAACTCATGGGCGGAGAAATTTCTGTCAGCAGCACTCTGGGAGAGGGGAGTAGCTTCACCTTTACCCTTCCCGTCAGCCCCATCAGTGGAGTTAATGTTACACCCGAAGAGAATAATCGCCTCGTGATTGGGCTGGCTCCCAGTCAAGGGGATCATCGCATTTTGGTGGTTGACGATCAAGCAGAAAATCGCTTGCTAATGGTCAGATTACTGACACAATTAGGATTAGAGGTAAAAGAAGCTACCAACGGACAGCAAGCTGTGCAGATTTGGCAACAATGGCAACCCGACCTAACCTGGATGGACATTCGGATGCCCGTGTTAGATGGATACGAGGCTACGAAGCAAATTCGGGCAATGGAAGACGGACAGAACAGTATCATTATTGCACTTACGGCCCAGGCTTCCCAGAGCGATCGCGCCCTCGCCTTAGCTGCTGGCTGCAACGACTACATCAGCAAGCCCTTCCGGGAACAGACCCTATTTCTTAAGATGGCGGAATACCTAGGTTTAGAGTATGTATATGAGGAAGAGGAAACTGAAATAGGGGAACGGGGAACAGATTGTTTTCCTTCTTACTTCTGTTCTGTTGCCTCTTCCGTTTCAGATTCCCTCGATCCAACGCTTCTGGCGACATTACCAAAAGAATGGGTGGTTGAGTTGGAAGATGCTGCTTTATGTGGGGATGATGTTGCGATCGTTGAACTGGTAGCTCAACTTTCATCAGACCTCGCTCAATTCGGTACTCATCTGACTGAACTCGCCAACCAGTATCAATTTGAGAAAATCCTTAATCTAATTCAAGGTAATTTCCCAAGTGTAATTCCTCCCTTGGATTTATAAACTGTTGTGTAGTTAAACGTTTGCTTAGGACTACGCAATTAGGAATCTGCCCTGAACAATTAAATTTAATTGTTGGCAAAGTCTGCCCCAAAACTCCTTAATTTTTATTGATAATTACTCTCTAAAATGCCTCATAAAATACCCAGAAATTCCCCAATTAATCCTTTCGATTTAACAAATCTAGAGGAATGCAGTGAAGAATCAGTTTATGCTCCCGGTCATATTCAGCCCCACGGAATAGTTTTATTGCTGCAAGAAAAAAGCCTCAATATTTTACAAGTAAGTGACAATGTAGAAGTGTTTTTTGGCATTTCTGTCGCCGAATTGCTAGGTCAGCCATTGCCATGGTTATTTGGTCACGAGCAAGTACAAGAAATTGTTAGGTATCTCAATCAAGAAAAGCTCAAAATTAATAATAGTTTTGAGCTGAAAATACCTCTAAAAGACGGTCAAATTCAAACATTTAGAAGCACACTGCATCAGCAACCAGATGAGTTAATTCTGGAACTAGAACCCCAATTGACTATTGAAAATAATCATTCAATGGATTTTTATCAGCGTCTGCAAACAGTTATCCTCAACTTTCGCAGTGCGTTCGGTCTTTCTGATTTAGCTCAAACCATTGCTAGAGAAGTAAAAGCCATGACCGGATTCGATCGCGTGATGATTTATCGCTTTGAAGCCGATGACCATGGGGTGGTGATTGCTGAAGAGAAAGAAAGCTATCTAGAAAGCTACCTGGGATTGCATTACCCGGCGATCGATATTCCCGTACCCGCCCGCAAATTGTTTTACAGCAATTGGGTGCGCCAAATTCCCAATATCAATTACACCCCTGCCCCCCTAATTCCCACCAACCATCCCCTAACCAATACACCCCAGGATCTCAGTGCTTGTGTGTTAAGGGGAGTATCTCCCTACCACATTGAATATTTACAGAATATGGGAGTGGCTGGGACACTGACGATTTCGTTAATTGACGATCGGCGCCTCTGGGGATTAATTGCCTGTCACCATTACAGTCCGCGATTGGTAGATTACGAAACTCGCAAAAGCTGTGAATTTTTAGGACAATTTGCCTCGATCGAACTGGTGCATCAGCAAGAGCGAGAATTGAACGTTTACCGATCGCAGGCTAAAACTATTCAGGATAAACTTCAGCAGGCATTCCGGCGAGAGTCTAATTTTATCGAACAGGTATTGACCGAAAATGCTTCTCAATTGCTAGATTTAGTTCATGCTCAGGGAGCTGCAATTCTGCTCGATGGTCGTCTGACATTGGTGGGTCAAACACCATCTGAAGCTGAGGTTGACGAACTCGTGCAATGGTTGCTGCAACACAACAAAGAACGAGTGTTTGCAACAGCTTCTTTGTCTCAGTTGTATCCCCAAGCCAAGCAATTCAAAGAGCGAGCTAGCGGTGTTTTAGCAATCTCAATCTTCCTCTGCTACGCCAAACAAAAGTCATACCATATCCTTTGGTTCCGACCGGAACAAATTCAAACCATAAACTGGGCAGGTAATCCACAGGATGCTGTGTCGATCGACGAAATTGGAAAAATGCACCTGTGTCCCCGCAAATCCTTTGAACTGTGGCAAGAGACAGTGCGGGAAATGTCTTATCCGTGGCAAATTGCAGAGTTAGAAGCTGCAGCCGAAATGAGACATATCCTCATGCTGGCGGTGTTAGAATTTTCGCAAGCTGCCCTAGAACACGCTGCAGAAAGGGCAGCTATAGCCAACCGTGCCAAAACCCAGTTCCTGGCCAACATGAGCCACGAGCTCAGAACCCCACTCAACGCCATTCTGGGATTTACCCAGCTTATGAACCGCAGCCCCTATATCCCAGAAGAATTTCAAGAGCATTTAGGGATCATTACCCGTAGTGGAGAACACCTGCTGACATTGATCGACGATGTTTTGCAAATGTCTAGGATTGAAGCAGGGCAATTGGTACTGAGTAAAAGCTGTTTTAATCTGCATCGGCTGCTAGGTTCTATTAACGAGATGTTCACCATCAAAGCGCCTGAGAAAGGGTTACATCTGAGCAGCGAGTGGGATGCTACTGTCCCGCGTTATGTCTGTGGCGATCAAGCAAAACTTCGCCAAATCTTGATTAATCTGCTGGGGAACGCGCTCAAATTTACAACAACAGGAACCATAGCCCTGCGCGGACGAGCTTTTTCATCAGATGATATGCCATCGAGTACAAATTGCGATCGCGCCACTAATCCACCGGATATTAAACCAACTATTACCCTGTGTCTCGAAGTTGAGGATACCGGACCTGGCATTTCTCCCTCAGATTTAGAATCAATTTTTGACGCTTTCATGCAAACCAATCGCGGTCGCAACGATCGAGGAACAGGTTTAGGACTGTCTATCAGTCGTGAGTTTGCGCGTCTGATGGGAGGCGATATCACTGTGCAAAGCACCCTCAATCGAGGCTCGACTTTTACCTGCCAAGTCGTTTTGGAACTACCAGAGTCCGTTGATTTAGAGGAACCTGAAATTAGCGCTCGGGTTATCAGGATCGAACCTGGGCAACCTATCTACCGAATTCTAGTAGTAGAAGACGTTCCAGAAAATCGGCAACTGCTGGTGACACTGCTGGAGTCAGTTGGGTTTGATGTGTGTGCGGTGGAAAATGGGGTAGAGGCGCTCGCTCGTTGGCAAACATGGCACCCTGACCTGATTTTGATGGACATTCAAATGCCTGTCATGGATGGTTATGAAGCGACGAGACAGATTCGAGCACAACAGTCATTAGTCATTAGTCATGAGTCATCAGCAGATAACTCAGGGCAAATGTCACAGGACAACAGACAAATTACACGCATCATTGCCCTCACTGCCTATGCTTTTGAAGACGATCGTATCGCCAGCCTGCAAATCGGTTGCGATGACTACATTGCCAAGCCGTTTACTGAAGACACACTTTTCGACAAAATAGCTCATCACTTGGGTGTGCGCTACTGCTACGCCGAAAAAGTTCCGCGAGATTTATCAGCTTCGCCACCAAAGATATTTATTCCAGACTTGAAAACCATGCCCACCCAGTGGATTGCAGAAGTTCATGAAGCAGCATTAGATCTTAGTGATAATAAGCTTTATGAACTTATCGCTCAAATTCCCAAGGAGAAACGAGATTTCATCGCGGCGATGACATCTCTGGTCGATAACTTTCAGCTTGAAGCGATCGCAACTCTCACCCAGATTTAGGAATAAGAACATGACAGATCTATTCAAACTTGTGGCCCAAACGAATATTCTCATCGTGGATGATACCCCAGACAATCTGCGCTTGTTAGCCAAAATTCTAGAGTCACAGGGCTATATTGTGCGTAAAGCCCTCAACGGGAGAATGGCACTCCAAGGTGTTCATCGCGACCCACCGAGTCTGATTTTACTTGACATCAATATGCCAGAGATGAATGGGTACGAAGTCTGCCAAAAGTTAAAAGCATCGGAAGCGAGTGATCAGATACCGGTTATTTTTATCAGTGCGCTCGAACGACTGGAAAACAAGGTACGAGCCTTTGAACTGGGTGGCGTAGACTATATTACCAAACCCTTTCAAGAGCAGGAAGTGCTGATGCGAGTAAAAAATCAATTACTCATCCAGCAGCAACGCCAACAACTGCTGGAACAAAATCAACGTTTAGAACACGAAATCCAAGAACGTCTGAGGGCAGAAGCCGAAGTAAGGCAGCTATCCGTGACCGATGAATTAACTGGATTATATAACCGACGAGGCTTCTTTTTACTAGCCGATCAACAACTAAAAATTGCTCGACGCACGCAAACATCCTATTTTATTTTGTTCGCTGACCTAGATGGTTTGAAAAAGATTAACGACACTTTAGGACACGAAATGGGAGACAGAGTAATCGTTGACGCCGCTCAAATATTGAAGCAAACCTTTCGTGAGGCGGATATTGTGGCTCGACTGGGCGGAGATGAATTTGCTTTATTTATTCCTAACTTTTCTGGGGATTCATCTATTAATTTCCAGGCTCGGCTGCAAGAAAATATAGATCGCTTTAATCAACACTCCGAGCGAGCTTATATATCAATAAGTCTTGGTGTGGAGTTTGGAGATTTAAATAATGAAGTTTTATTAGAACAGTTGCTAGCAAAGGCTGACAAACTAATGTACGAGCATAAACGCACCAAACGCTGTTTAAATCCTCAACCGTTCTTTTGAGAACAGCTATATCGGAGCGCCATAAGCATTATTTATTAAACGTGGGTTCAACCGAGAAAGAGTAAACTGAAAACAAGATAGGGAAACAGCTTGAAGACTTTACCCCGTCAGCCGGAAAACACGATGCAGTAAACTTCACCACACCTAAACCTGAGAGGGTAGCAACCCCGTTAAAAGCTTTCCCTGTATTAGTTTAATGGTGTGTGCGATCAAAAAATATCGTAGGTATTGTCCACAATCCTGAGCTAAAATCGACTGACTGATGCTGTATGGGTGGAGAGTTTGCCTACAGTTGTATTCTTTTTTTAAACTGGTATTATTTGCATAAACCGATTTTATTTATTTGCCCAATCGCGCTAAAATGATGCCTAACTGAACTGCAATTACTCCTAGTATGGCACTGCCTGCCCAGTAAAATGCGGCGAAGCTGTAAGATCGATCGCGCCACAAGACATTCGTCTCTAAACCGTAAGTTGAAAAAGTAGTATAAGCACCCAAAAAGCCCGTTGCTACCATTAATCGCATTTCCGACGGAATAGTCGGCACTCGTTCAAAAGCGAGCGTAATAAAAAATCCCATAGCTAAGCAACCAGTGATGTTAATAAAAAAAGTTCCGTAGGGAAAAGCCGTACCGAAACGGCTGGCAAACCACAAGGTGATATAATACCGGCTCAAAGCGCCGGCAACGGCACCTAAACTAATTGCGATCGGGTGGCGAAGATTCGGGTATTGCAGCATACAGCTATTAAATATTTGCTACTTGATATAGAGATTGATTTGAGATTCAGCGGACTTATGTAAAGTATTGTAGGATTAAATTGGCGATCGCTCTAGCTGTTCGCAATTAAAAATAAGAGAGAGTATTTATGCAAATTGTGCTGGCTACCTTAGACGATGGTTTAGTTAGAGCGTGGGAAAGCACTTGCGGCAGTATGGAAAATGTAAAGATACATCACGGTTCAATATTTGATGTGAAATGCGATGCTATTGTTAGTCCGGGGAATAGTTTTGGTTTCATGGACGACGGCTTAGAGCTAGAAATTTCGGAATATTTTGGAGGGCAGGTTCTTGAACGCTTGCAAAAACTAATTCAGGCTCGACATCACGGCGAACTCTTAGTAGGAATGGCAGAAATTGTAGACACCGATCATGCTGAAATTCCCTATTTAATAGCTGCACCAATTATGCGCGTTCCCACAGTTTTAAGAGAAACAGTAAATGTTTATCTAGCAACCCGCGCTATTTTGACTCTCGTAAAATTTGGCTCAGTCCCAGATGGAACGCCAGTCAAACATATCATTGAAACTATCGCTATTCCCGGCATGGGTACGGGAATGGGCAAAGTGCCTCCACATATCTGCGCCAATCAAATGAAAGTTGCGCTCGAACATATCCTCTTCTCTCAGTACGAATTTCCTCAATCTTTACTGCACGCTCAAAGATGTCACCACTTGTTATATACGGACGAAAGCGAAGATTTGCAGTTGGAAAATTGAAAGTATTAAATTTGCCAGTTTTATTGTGTTGAGAAACCAAGTTTATTTGTGTGTGTTTTTTTAGGTATAGAGACTTATCACAAATTAAAGTGCGCTAAACCGTACCTGCAACTTGGCGGTATCCTACACACGAGAGCAACTTTGGTAGATATAATGTAATAGAACTGAGGTCATTCCAACTAGGTAAGCGCGGATACAAAAGTTGATAAAGCTGGAACAAAAATTGCCTAGTTCTTATTAAATGCCAGAATTCCTTCTGGCGCTACACGTACAAAGTCTGTATAAAAGACCACAATTCCATCTGGCGCTACACCTACAAAGTCTGCATCCAGGGACTGTGAGATTTTTGGAAAATGTTTACTACCACAGGAGAAGATTGATATGACAGATCCAAAAGTAACCGAGGAACCAATTTTAGAGGCAACTCTCGAAACGACGGAGCTCGTCAAACACGAGATGCCCGACGCGACTGATGAGGCGATCGCAGAAACTGCGGCGCTGTTTGAAGCAATTAAAAAACGCGCCACCGCCGAAGTGCAAGCAGCGGGCGAACTCACCCGCGAAGCTTATTTAAAAGCTGTCAATAAGGCCTCCGGGGCGATCGAAGAAAATAAGGATCTCGCCCACGAGAGATTCACAGAAGCAGTCAGGCTGATTAAACAAGAAACTGAGAAAAATTGGCTGGTGGTAGATGCGATTAAAACGCGGGCGCAAGCGCAGGTGCAAGATGCCGGCGAAGTCAGTCGCGAAGCTTATTTGAAAGCAGTGCGACAAGCCCGAGAAGCGGTGGAACAAAATAAATTGATTGAACGCGATCGCATCGAACAAGCTGTTGACCACATTCACACGGAAGCTGAAAAGAATTGGCACCTTATTGTGAAGCAAATTGAGTCGATCGGCACTCGCTTGACGGATGCGGCTAAGTCTGCATGGAACGCGCTGACGGCGTTTTTTGACAAGTCTCACAGCGATCACCCAGATTCCTAGAAGGGCCAGCCGGGGGTTTGGAACTCCCAGCGGGTTGTTAGGGTAGTTAGCTTTGGAATTAATTCCAAAGCTAATGGCGATCGTGCGTGCATTTGCATTCAGCAGAAGTTTCAGGCATACTGCATAATTAAAAAGCTTTATTTTTAGTCCACAACCCCCAATTATGAGAAGTTACTACTGCGGCGAACTGCGAAGCGAACACATCGGAGAGACTGTCACCCTTTACGGCTGGGTGGATCGCCGCCGCGATCATGGCGGGGTGATTTTTCTGGATGTGCGCGATCGATCGGGTATCGTGCAAATTGTCAGCGATCCTGAACGCACCCCCGACTCCTATCACGGGGCTGAGGCTTTACGCAGCGAATACGTGCTTAAAATTACCGGGCGAGTCACCAGCCGCCCCGCAGATTCCCTCAACCCAAAATTGCCTACGGGTGAAGTAGAAATTTACGCTGACGAAATTGAGTTGTTAAATGCGGTTCGCAAACAGTTACCCTTTCAGGTGGCGACGGCGGAAAATGAAAGTGTGCGGGAAGATTTGCGGCTGAAATATCGCTATTTGGACTTGCGGCGCGATCGTATGAGTCGCAATTTGCAGCTTCGCCACCAAGTTGTCAAAGCTATGCGCCGCCACCTGGAAGATGTGGGAGGTTTTATTGAAGTTGAAACACCGATTTTAACGCGATCGACTCCTGAAGGTGCGAGAGATTATTTAGTGCCCAGCCGCGTCAATTTGGGCGAGTGGTACGCTTTGCCGCAGTCGCCGCAGTTGTTCAAACAATTGTTAATGGTTTCGGGTTTGGACAGATATTATCAAATTGCCCGCTGTTTCCGCGATGAAGATTTGCGCGCCGACAGACAGCCGGAATTCACACAATTAGACATGGAAATGAGTTTCATGTCTTTAGAAGAAATTCTCGAATTAAACGAAGGTTTAGTCTCCCAGATTTTCCAAAGTGTCAAAGGCGTAGAAGTGCCTCGTCCTTTTCCGCGCTTGACTTACGCGGAAGCAATGGATCGCTATGGTAGCGACAAACCAGACACTCGCTTCGGTATGGAATTAGTCGATGTTTCCGATTTGATGAAAGATTCGGGATTTAAAGTATTTTCCGGGGCGGTTGCTGCGGGCGGAATTGTGAAAGTTTTGCCGATTCCGGGCGGGAATGATGCGATTTCTAACGTGCGGATTAAACCGGGTGGCGATTTGTTTAGGGAAGCCAGCGAAGCCGGTGCGAAGGGATTGGCTTACATTCGCGTGCGGGATAACGGCGAAATTGATACGATCGGCGCTATTAAGGATAATTTGACGGAAGCACAAAAACAGGAATTGCTCGATCGCACGGGCGCGCAACCAGGTCATTTGTTGTTATTCGCAGCGGCTGATGTGACAACTGTCAATAAGACTTTGGATAGATTGCGTTTGTTTGTCGGTAACGAATTGGGATTGATTGACAAAGACAAGATGAATCTGCTGTGGGTGACAGATTTCCCGATGTTTGAATGGAACGCTGACGAGAAGCGTTTGGAAGCATTGCATCACCCGTTTACTGCGCCGCATCCTGACGATATTAACCATTTGAAAACTGCGAGAGCTCAAGCTTACGATTTGGTGTTAAACGGTACAGAAATCGGCGGCGGTTCTCTGCGGATTTATCAGCGGGAAGTTCAGGAAAAGGTGTTTGAGGCGATCGGCTTATCGACTGAGGAAGCTTACAATAAGTTTGGCTTTTTGTTGGATGCGTTTGAGTATGGAACTCCGCCCCACGGAGGCATTGCTTACGGTTTGGATCGGTTGGTGATGCTGTTGGCTGGTGAGGAATCGATTCGCGATGTGATTGCGTTTCCGAAGACGCAGCAGGCGGGTTGTTTGCTGACGAATGCGCCGGCTGGGGTGGATGAGAAGCAGTTGAAGGAGTTGCAAGTGCGATCGACTTATACGCCCAAGTCATAAGGCGATCGGGACTTAGGCAAAGCCTATGTGTCATGCTGAGAGAAGGGAAGCATCTCAGAATTACGTTGAAATGCCTAAGTCATAATTATGAAACACCTTGACAATTTAACCATTCATAGGTTCCGAGGCCTGCGAGATTTGAACTTGCAGGACTTGGGTCAAATCAACATATTGGTTGGTGGGAATAACTCAGGTAAAACCAGCGTTTTAGAGGCGATATCAACCTATTGTCGCCCCTTAGATCCGCTGGAATGGCTGAACACATCGTGGCGAAGAGAGATTAAATCTTCCCGTAAACCCCAGCTAGATGCTCTTAGATGGCTGTTTCCTCAAAACAGTGAAATCTCTCATGTCCATGTCTACGAAGGAGAAACTTATGTTTCAAGTAATGGCGATTTTCCTGTAACAGAATTGAGAGCAATTTACCGAGAGTTTGAAGGAGTTTCGGAATTAGGCGAGGCAGAAAATAGCTCAGAATCTCAACTAGAAATTGACGAAATAGAATTTGACAATATTCTGCGAGGTGCTGAGTTAGAACTCAAAGTAGCAACAATTTATGACCTAGAAGAATTATCAGTAAAATTTGAGATTTGGGAAAATCAGCGTTTTGTTAACAGAAAAAACCGCTCGACGGCGGTACTACCAATTGATACAGTTACACCGTTCTCTCACCGGATAGAACAGTTACAAATTAACTTACTATCAGAAGTTATTTTGTGGGGTATGAAGCCCGAAGTAATAAAATTACTTCAACAGATGGATGCAGAAATTACTGATTTAGTAATTTTGTCGCCAACTGGCAAACGTCCTAGTCTCTATATCGATCACAAACGTGTAGGTATTTCGCCGTTAAGTGCTTTTGGTGATGGAGTGCGGCGTTTGCTATTCATTGCTTTAACACTGGTAAAAGTTCAAGGTGGAGTTTTACTCATTGACGAGATAGAAACAGCCATTCATACGGTCGCACTTGGCAGTTCCTTTGCTTGGATTGTGGATTGGTGTCAGCGATTGGACGTGCAGTTATTTGCAACTACGCACAGTTTAGAAGCAATTGATGCGATGTTGGATGCTAGCGATTCCGAGACAGATTTAGTTCTTTATCGTTTGGAAAAAAAGGAGTCACAAACTAAAGCAATCAGACTTGAACGGGAAAGACTGCACAGATTGCGGGAGGATTTAGGTCTGGAGGTTCGCGCGTGAGATATGCCATTATTGGAGTAGAAGGCCCGCACGATCAGGCATTTGTTGGCAAGGTTCTCAAGCTTTTGGGTTTTAAAGATTTTAAGGAAGAGTGGGATAACTTGGATAAGTCGACAAGATTGGATATGTCAAAAGAATTGGAGAGTAAATTCGATAAATTCTGGCACAAATTTATTCCTAAGTATCCCAAACAAGGAAGCTTGTACAAACGTCTTGATATGCCTTCTATTCTGTTTAATGATACTATCTCAGTCGCAATTTATGCAGGTGAAGGAAGCAACCTTGTTACTAACTTAAATGATATTTTATCCGCCAATCCTGAGTATCAAACAGACTTGGCGGCATTTGGCATAGTTGCTGATTGTGACAAGTCGAATCCCGCTCAAGTTGTTGTAAAATATAGTAATTGCTTCCGAGAATACTTTCCTAATTTTCCCAACCAAGCAGGTGTTGTAGACGACATCAATATCCCCAGAACAGGAATTTATGTGTTGCCAGATAATACTTCACAAGGTGTGCTTGATACTTTGATTTGCAGTTGCGGAGAGATAGCTTATCCCGCTTACATGGAGAGAGCCCGTTCGTATCTAGATAAGTTTTCGGAGGTAGAAAAGAAATCTTTAAATTTGAAAAATTTTAATGGGGACAAAGCTTTAGTTGCTACTGTTGTCAGTGTTCTCAAACCGGGACTTACTAATACGGTAAGTATTGCTCGTGATAATTGGGTGAGCAAACAGACGCAACAGCAGGTTCCTGCTTTGGCAAATTTTATTGAGTTTTTGAGCCAACTTTTGGAACTGAGTTAATGGACGATCGCACTTTTTCAATTCGTGCGATCGCCCTCAAAGATTACTCTTTCCAGTAACGGGTTAAAATCCGAATCACCTCACCCGCTATCGGCGATGGTAGAGGCGGGCTCCATTCCCCAACTTCTGCAAAACCTAAAACGTGCAACAGATTAACGATGCTGTCTACCGCTTTGGGAACGCCACACAACAGCAAACGAATTGGTTGCTTACCTTGAGGTACATCAGGAATTTCTTCCCGGAGCAGTTCGGGAACTGACTTTGGCTGTGATATCATACAGTTTCTCCTAAATATGGGAGTTCAAGCCCCCACCGAACGATCGTGAGTCTGAGCGGTGGGGGTTTGGTTTTTGGGTGTTTAGATTACTATAGCATAAACTAGATTGTGGTGTGCTACCTTGGCTTAAAATTTTTCTAAAAAATTTGCAGTCAGCTAAAATGACATGGTGAACACGCTACCCCCAAACAATGTGAGTCCTGCAAAATCTCCTAGAGTTGCCTTTTACCCGCCACCCGAAATCAAGGAGAAGTTAGAAAAACTGGCGAGTATTGAGCGTCGTTCGATTTCCCAAATGGCATTACTTTTGGTGGAAGAAGGACTCGAAAGAGCGCAGAAGGAAGGCAAGTTTAATGAATCCAAAGGCGATTAAACTATCAACTACCACTGCGCGCGATCGGTATCACACCGTGTGTCACTATGCAAGAGGCGTACAAAGAAAGTACGATCGATGTATGAAGTAAATTCCCAGTTGCCTAACTTGCCAGCAAAAAACCTAAAACGAGTCACCAGCTACGTTCCTCCAAACGCCTACAACGTTTTGGAAGATTGGGCCAAGGAAGAAGACCGGACAGTCAGCAATCTCGTAAGTCGGATTGTCTCTCAAGCTGTAGATGCTTACTTGGCTAAAAAGACTACAGAAGATGAACCCAGCAGCAATTAACCTTTGAGCTCTACGCTAAGGGGTTATTCTCAACTGCCAACCTGTCGGGCCGTTGATTTTGTGTTGGAGTGGGGTTTTGTTTTTCCTCTAACCAGAAACCCGATCCAAAGGGTCAAATTCAGCAACCTGTTTTTGACCAAGGGATGTAATCGCTAAGACTAAAACACTTAACGTAAGGCCTAAAATCGCATAACTCGGTAGTGAAAAAATAGTTACTTTAAACAAATAAGGCAATTCCCCCCCCTTCCAGTTCCACCGCTTTCCTAGAAACACCAACAGCCCGCCATGAATCACAGCGGTTTGCACCTGGACACAGCCAACTGCCAATAACCAAACCGACATTCTTTGCCTAGAGAACGCACAATTTTTAATCTGAAAACATAAATCATTCAGCAAAAAAACCACCGCCGGTGCTAACATCACAGAACTGGTTGGCTGTGAATAGTTGATAGCAATACTCAAACTAGAAATTAGCACCATTTCAGATAAGTCAACTTTTTTTGACCAAACATTGCGAGATTGTTTTTTGTAAAAATACCAACTCATTAAACCAACTAGCAGCAGAATAATCAAGTCAGAAAATAGCTTCGCCACGAAGGGACTATCGGGGAAAAATCTCGGCCCCATAACCCTTAAATCAAGGCGACTCATAGAAATATAAGCATTATTCGATGGATCGTTGAGCCAGAGTGGAAATCCACGAGTCGCATCCTGTATAAATCCTGTTAAAGAATTGCCCGTTACAGCTAGACCTATGACTGCCAAAAAAGTTACCGTGACTAGAGATATAAAAACTAGCTGAAACCGTCTTTTGATTAAAAAATAAGGAATAAATAATATAACTAAAGTTGGTTTAAAAAGGGCAACACCTAATAAAATTCCTGCAATTACATCCAGATTTTTTCTAGCATAAATAAACATCCATAACAGCAGAACTGCAATAAAAGTTGCCACATTGCCAACTTGAAGATCGAAGACAAAACCGTAGAGGAATGCAACTGATATACTACAAATAGTCCGAACAGCTCGTGAGTGCGACACCAACAAGATATTCGCTCCCCATAAAACAAAACCTGTGGCAATAAGATGCAGCCAAGTCCAGATAGTGAAGGCAGTCTTCATCGGGAAATAGCCCAAAAACCACAGCGGAGGAATGATATTAGGTGGATAAACAAAAGATGGAATAAACCCACACACTTTAGTGATGCTACAGAAACCGATGTTAAACACCTCGACATTAAAGGGACTCAAATGCTGATGGGCTAATCTACTCGCTACATAAAACCACTTAAAATCCCAGTAAGGCGGATCGGGTCGAGTAGTCAGATTGTAAACCAACCAACCGGTATAACTGAGAAATCTGGTGAGAGCTAATACAATAACTGCTTGCAAAATAAAGTTAACAATAGGTTGGCGAAAAAACTGAGTCAACCTTTGGATAGAAGGATGTTTTAAAAACAAAGAATCTTGCCATGCTGTTTTTTCGCTATCTAATCGCCAATTAAATTTTATAAACAACGCGACTGTAATTAAAATTATTACATTCCAGAATCCAAAGCTAATCATAGAAAATAATTTTAATGAACTTACTACGTGATGATATCACAACCAGAAATTCTCAACTAAAAATCAGCATTTAAACCTAAAATATAGACTTTTGTTCCCCGTTTAAACCTAACTCTCTTTTCTCTCTTTTCTCTGCGTCCTCTGCGCCCTCTGCGGTGAAAAAAAAATATTATTCACAAACGAAATAGCATTGCTATCTAAAAGCCCGATCGCACTTTTGTCCCTTGTAACCCTGTTCACCCCCAAACATATGCGTTAACCTAGTTGACTACAACTTGTACCGCACTCCCCAACTAAATTCATGCTTCCCCGCATCAAAGAATTAGCCGCCACCCTAGCACCCCGCTTAATCGAAATTCGCCGCCACATCCACTCCCACCCCGAACTCAGCGGCCAAGAATATCAAACCGCCGCCTATGTAGCCGGAGTTCTCGCATCCAGCGGAGTCCGCGCGATCGAAGGAATCGGCAAAACAGGAGTGCTCGGCGAACTCAAAGGCAACAGCAGCGAGTCCCGGTGGCTGGCAATTCGCACCGATATGGACGCTTTACCGATTCAAGAACGCACAAACTTAGAATTTGCCTCCCGTAACGAGGGAGTCATGCACGCCTGCGGCCACGACATCCACACCACCGTCGGTTTGGGCGCAGCCATGATATTGTCTCAGCTAGGGGAAAAATTGCCCGGTCACGTCCGCTTCTTGTTTCAGCCGGCGGAAGAGATTGCCCAAGGTGCTCAATGGATGATTAAAGATGGGGCGATGGAAGATGTTGACGGCATCCTCGGAGTGCACGTTTTTCCGACGATTCCCGGCGGTTGCATCGGTATCCGCCACGGGGCCCTGACGGCGGCGGCAGATGACATAGAATTGATTGTGATGGGCGAATCCGGCCACGGTGCGCGTCCCCACGAGGCGATCGACGCAATTTGGATTGCTTCTCAGATAATTACCACTTTGCAGCAGGCAATTAGCCGCACGCAAAATCCTTTGAGGCCACTGGTTTTGACGATCGGGCAAATTAACGGCGGACGAGCGCCGAACGTGATTGCCGATCGAGTAAAATTATTGGGAACCGTGCGATCGCTGCATCCAGAAACCCACGAAAAACTGCCGGCTTGGATCGAACAAATTGTTTCTAGCGTCTGCGCGACTTACGGCGCTAAGTACGAACTCACCTACAAGCGCGGCGTGCCCGGAGTCCAAAACGACCCCAAACTCACGCAATTAGTAGAAACTGCGGCTTTAGAAGCTTTAGGTCGATCGCGCGTCCAAATTTTACCAGAACCATCCCTCGGCGCGGAAGATTTTTCGATGTATCTAGAACACGCACCGGGAACCATGTTTCGCTTAGGAGTGGGACTGACTGACAAACCGAACTATCCCCTCCATCACCCGCAATTTGAGGTCGATGAATCTGCGATCGTCACCGGCGCTGTCACCTTAGCCTATGCCGCCTACCAATATTGGAAAAACCAAGTAAGTAGGTAAACTCGCTTTCATTGAATTACCCATAATAAGATTGTGGGGTGGGTAATGGCTCAAAATTGCTTGATGTAAAGTTTATTTGCGCCTAGCGACTTAACAGAATTCGGGCAACCAAACCAGTTAATCTTCGGCAATTCCCTTATAGCAACGGCCAAATGTGCTAACGTACAATCAAAAATCCCCCACTTTCAACTATCGCGAGACAGATAACCGTGTTCGCTCAAGCACCTCCCACTCCCAATTACAAATGGTTTAGCTGCATTTCTAGCACTGTTTTCACCGCATTGTGCCTGTTACCCATCTTCAGCGCTGCGGGATACGCCCAAACTCCCCAAAATAGACCCATCAAAATTGGCGTAGTGCAGCGGTTTGGCACCAAACCAACCGACAAACTGACGCTGAAAGCATTACCGGGCGACAGCTTAACTTTGCGTTACAAAACTCCTCAAGGCATAGAAACCAAAACTGCTGCTAGCGTCAAGTTAGAAATAGCCCCCAAACCGCTGGAATCGCCCTTAGTAGAAGAACGAGTGGTACTAAGTTCTCACCGCAGTTTCGAGAGTGCGGAAGACAGCGCCACTGATTGGCGCGCCCAGGGAATAGAAGTAGAAATTGCTCAACCTTTGCGCTGGCAAGTTTGGGCAAAAAGAGATGTTTATAACTCTCCTTTGGTGCGGCGCTGGCTGTTGCAAAGTTTGCAAGCTCAAGGGAACACAACAGCTTTTTTGGATTCCAAAGTTTTTAAACAAGTACCCCAGGCATTTTGGGTTTTAAACGGCTTTCGTTTCAACCGCAATGAGTTGGATGTGACGGCGGGGAAAAATGTGATTGAGGTATTGGAACAAACCACCCAAGAGGCGACAGCTACTGAACCAGAAAAAGCAATTCAACAAACTCGCCGTTATGGTGGCAATTTGCGCCTGCAAAAAAATGCTTACGGCACTTATACTTTGGTAAATGAAGTGCTGACGGAAACTTATTTGCGGGGTGTTGTTCCTCACGAAATAGGGGCTTTTTCGCCTTACGCTGCGATTGTGGCTCAAACTATTTTGGCGAGAACCTACGCCCTGAGAAATTTGCGCCGGTTTGCTGTGGATAATTATGAGTTGTGCGCTGATGTTAACTGCCAAGTTTATCAAGGTTTGACCGAGGTTTACCCGCAAAGCGATAAGGCGATCGCCCAAACGAGCGGTTTGGTGCTAACTTACGAAAATCAGCTAGTAGACGCGCTTTATTCCGCATCTAGCGGCGGCGTGACAGCCTCTTTTAACGATGTGTGGCAGGGCGCGGAACGTCCATATTTGCGATCGATAGTCGATTCCGCTAATAATGTTTGGGATTTGTCCAAGCAGAGTTTGTCTGACGAAAACAATTTCCGCCGCTTTATCAGTTTGGAAAAAGGGTTTAATGAGGAAAAAGAAGACACGTTTCGCTGGCGCGAACCAGCTTCTTTGACAGCGATTGCTGGATTTCTCAAACAGTATCTTCAGAAGAAACAGCACCCGCTGTCTAATCTTAAAACTGTCACTCAAGTGGAAGTGGTGGAAAGGTCGGCCGCAGGTCGAGTTTTGAAAATGAAGGTTCAAACTGACTTGGGCCCCATCGATATCGACAAAGACGAGATTCGCAATGCTTTTTACCCGCCGATTAGCACGCTTTTTTACCTAGAACCAATTTACAATCCCGACAAAACCCTCAATGGTTATGCTTTTGTCGGAGGCGGTTTCGGACACGGGGTGGGAATGAGTCAGACTGGTTCTTACAATTTGGCTAATTTGGGCTGGAACGGATCTCAAATTCTGGGCTTTTATTTTCCCGGCGCTCAAGTTGTGCCGCTCAGTGATAACATTACATTTTGGCGCGAATAGTCGATCGAAGTCGGCCTAAGAGTCGGCAATTTAAATCGCCACTAAACCAACAAAGTCCGCGCAACGCGAGACTAAATATTAGCCGTTAAACTTTTAGATTTTAGACTTTGGATTTTAGATTGGTTTCACCGTTAATCTAAAATCTGCCATCTAAAATCTAAAATTATTTGGTCAGCTATCTGCTCAAACAGCTATGAATTCATAGCTGGGAGTGACAGACTGCTGGCGGCTTTGTTGCAATGTTAGACACAGAAACCCGGTTTCTTAACATAATTGCCGTATTTCAGCTTAATTCTGGAAACGAGAAACCGGGTTTCTTAGGGTATCACGCAGAGCGTCCTTTCTTAGTAGAGCGATTCTTCTTGGTGAGTTTCGATCGTACAGTCAGACTTGGGATAGGCGACGCAGGTGAGGACAAATCCGGCCTCGATTTGGTCATCGTCCAAGAAAGATTGGTCGGATTGGTCAATTTCGCCTTTGGTGATTTTGCCGGCGCAGGTGGAGCAAGCTCCAGCGCGGCAAGAGTAGGGGAGGTCGAGTCCTGCTTCTTCAGCAGCATCAAGAATGTAAGTATCGTCATCAACGTCAATGGTCTGGTTAATTCCTTCGGCTTCGCTGATGAGGGTAACTTTGTAAGTTGCCATGCACTAAATCCTCTCAAAAATTCAACAAGATTGATAATTTTTCCTAATGCAAACTTCAAGGCTCTATTAGCTTTGAGGTTAGGTCTTAGGTTCGTTCCCTCTATGATAGTAGGGGATAGAAGGGAGGTTGACACACTTATTTACAAAACATTTGAATGGGATTAGTTATAACTTTTTCTAATTTCATCTTGATTACTTATACCTATCTTGGGTTCAGCCTTGTGATACTGTTGCCGCAAGACTTGCGCTAAATAATCCGGTTTCCAGGAAAAATCCTGTTTTGAGCCCTACAGCACAAAAACCGGGTTGTTGGTATGCGGTGTGTCGATTGAGTTTCAGGAAAGTCGGCTACAAGGTAAGTCCCGGCAGGCGGTGAAATGTATAGTTAGATCGCATCAAGGCTTGGGTGTTGAAGGCTCGATCGAATAAATCGCACCACAACCACAGCTTAAAATCTGCACGGTAGAACCCTAAAGCCCTGCAGCGCAAGTCTGTAACTATCTAAAATCTTAAATCTCAAATCCCATGACTAATATTGATACTCGCTTTGGTTTTTCGGTTAATTCTCCAATTCGCGTGGGGATTGTGGGTACTGGTTTTGCCGCTAAGTTGAGGGCTGAGACAATTCAAGCTGATGGGCGATCGCACTTGGTAGCGGTTGCTGGCCACAGCCCGGAGAAAACCGCAGCATTTTGTCAAGGGTTCGGGGCAGAAGCTGCGGTTTCTTGGCGCAAGCTGGTAGAAAGAGACGATTTAGATTTGGTTATTGTTTGTACGGTGAACCGGGATCACGGGGCGATCGTCCTGGCAGCCCTAGAAAATGACAAGCACGTTGTGGTGGAATATCCTCTATCTTTAGACGTATCTGAAGCAGAAAGGGCGATCGAACTTGCCGCCCAAAAGCAAAAACTCCTCCACATCGAACACATCGAACTGTTAGGCGGTTTGCACCAAGCAATCAAAGAATCTTTGCCATTAGTCGGTAAAGTTTTTTACGCCCGCTACATTACTATTACTCCTCAACATCCAGCGCCACAGCGGTGGACTTATCAACATTCCCTCTTTGGGTTCCCGTTAGTTGGTGCAATTTCGCGACTGCACCGATTTACTGATTTGTTCGGGGAAGTGGCAAGCGTTAACTGTCAAGCTCAATTTTGGGACAGTCAGCCGGATTTCTACAAAGCTTGTTTGTGCAATGCACAGTTGCGCTTTGCCAATGGCCTTGTCGCTGAAGCTGTTTATGGAAAAGGAGAGACTTTTTGGCAGTCGGAAAACATTTTTACTATCTACGGTGAAGAAGGAACGCTGGTTTTTACTCCCGAATCCGGTCAATTAATTCAGGGAGAAAATCGGCACAACATCAAAGTAGGAACTCGGCGCGGTTTGTTTGCCAAAGACACCGATATGGTGTTGGAATATTTGTCAAAGGGTACGCCTTTGTACGTAAACAATGCCAGTAGTTTGTATGCTTTGAAAGTAGCAGATACTGCGAGGCTATCAAGCGAAACTAGGCAAACTCTCGAACTTATAAAATAGCCAAAAACTAGCCAACATAAGGTTATTTAATTTGGAAAAATTAAATATAACTGAGATGTTGCACTCTCCTCAATTACCTATTTAGGAACGGGCCCGAGAGGTTGTTTCCCAAGAAAAATCCTTCTTTGTGGAACAGGCCTGAAAGCGTGTTATTGAGAAGGGTGCAAGATTTGAGATACAGCGGTTTCCGCTGTTATGAGGTACACTAAAATATCCTTGTTGTAGTCCAACCTAATGAAAGCGTATTCTCTCGATCTCCGGCCAAAAATAGTGAAGGCTCATTTGGCAGAAAAGATGTCACGACCGGAAATTAGCTACTAGATTTGGGGTCAGTAAAAGTTGAGTTCAAAAATTGGTGAATATTCAAAAAACCGAGGGTAATTTACAGCCGAAACAGAGAGAAAAACCGCAATTGACTCATCTGATAAATTCCCAACCATTCGTCAAAGCACTGGTGGCAGAGCATCCAGATGCCACTAGGGTCAAGTTGTGTGAATTATTTGCTCATCAGACTGGAAATGGGGTGAGCAGAACGGCCATGTGTCGGTATTTGCAGAAGTTAGGATTAAATCGTAAAAAAAACATAGTATAGTACCCCAGCCGCAACAGAAAGAGTTTAAAAGTTAAGAGTTAAATATTGGGAAATGATCAAACATATTGAGCCAGAAAACCTGGTATTTTTGGATGAAACTGGGATTTTACGCTGGTTTGGCCAGAACTCATGCCCGTTCGCAAGCGGGGACAAGATTATCCTTATTAAAACCATTTTATCGAGGCGCAAAGATTACAGCTATAGGTGCAATTAGTATTAACCAAGTGCTGGCAGTAATGGCAATAAAGGATTCAATGGATGGACCAGCATTTGCCCTATTTATTGAGAACTTATTGTGTCCTGAATTATGGGCAGGAGCATTAGTAGTAATGGATAATTTACCCGTTCATAAACTAGCATCAATTGTACCAATGATTGAAGCTGTAGGCACGAGTTTTATTTATCTTCTGACTCTCGCCTATTTTATGCCTATTGAACTCGGGTGGTCACAACTCAAATCTTTTTTGCGGAAATTTGCTCCAACTAACGCATCTATGATTGATACAATAATAGCAGTTGCCCTCAATTTAATAAATCCTCAACATTTAAGAAATTGGGGAAGCTAGCTGTTGCTATTGTACCTCATAACAGGGGGAACCGCTGTATCTGCATGACACATTAGTGCGGTTTAGTCTAGTGTCCGGTGAGTAAAGAAAGCGATCGCCAAAAAAAATCCTTGTTTAGGTAAAATGACAGTGATCGCCTATTTACTCCAAATAGTTTCTCCAAGTTAATTTAGGCAGACCAAGCTTCGCGAAAGTCACCATAGAGGGTCAATCCACCATCAATATAGAGCGTTTGTCCCGTAATGTAAGCCGCTTCATCTGATGCGAGAAAGGCAACAGATCCCGCCATTTCCTCCGATGTGCCGGCCCGTCCCATTGGGATATGGCTTTCCACTACTGCCTTTTGTTCTGGATTGTCAGTCCAGCTTTCATTAATCGGTGTAATTGTTGCACCGGGCGCAATAGCATTGACGCGGATGCCTCGGTTTGCGTATTCCAACGCTAGGGTTTTAGTCAGATTTCCCATACCGCCTTTGCTGATGGAATAGCTGATATACATCGGGCGGGGGATGATTTCATGCACACTGGAAATATTGATAATCACGCCTGAGCGCTGCTGCTCTAACAGATGCTTAATGGTTTCCCGCGCACAGAGATATGCACCTCGCAAATTGACGGCAATTATGCGATCGAATTCATCAGTTGGCACTTCATGGGATGCGCTTTCTGTTTGAATCCCAGCATTATTAATCAGGATATCCAGACTACCAAATTTATCAATGACAGTATTCACCATACGAAGGATGTCGTCTTCTTTGGAGACATCTCCCTGAACTAATAGCGTTTCAACCCCACATTCCGATGCTTGTCCACAGGCTTTTTGCAGAGCTATTTCTTCAGTATCTTCTGCCTCTTCTAAGCTTTTGCGATAGTTAACGGCAATGTTGCAACCTTCTTGAGCGAGACGAATGGCGATCGCCTGCCCAATGCCTGAACTCGCTCCAGTAATGAGTGCGTTTTTTCCCTTTAAACCTTTCATAATTTCTCTCCTAGAGATTCAACAAAAAATGTTGTAATCGAAACCTCACCACAACTAGCTTCAACATCAACCAGAAGGTTATTCTGTCTTTTCCCCAGGTATTTCATCAACATCCAGGAGGCTGATTATTACGCCTGCGATCGGGAGCGACAGAAAAACTCTGACCAATCCAGCGCCTGGCGCCCCCACTATAGCAATCCTAAATCATTTGTGAATTCTTACTCCCTCCCCTTGGTAAGGGAAGGGTTGGGGTGGGGTAAAAAATTTACGACTCATTTAGGATTGCTATAATAGCGCAAAGAACATAATGACTGGATTTATATTAATGGAGTCTTGCATAATACGGGGCCTGAGTAAGTTTTTTTCAACCTGCTGTAAGACAATGCAAACCACTAAAACTTTCAAGCTGAGCAGAATTCCTTGAAGCAGAATAATCAGGCAGATAAGGCTAATCCCAATCGTTGCGCCAGCCAATACCGGGAATCATGTAAAATGCGCCTGTGACTGCTGCCATGACCAGTGCATAGGGAATATTAGGCAAAATAAACACCACAAAGGTAGAGATGCCGAAGAAGATTTATAACAGCAACCGACACCAAACAAACCAAGAAAATTATTTTGAATTGCCCTGGTCATATCATCGCGTAATCCGGATGGAAAGAGCCTCACGATCAGATTCCCTAGTCGTCTACCATCTAGCAGCATAAAGAAGCGAACCACCGCAATCACAATCAGATCTAGCAAGTTGAATAACACATTTTGTTGTGTGGAAAAACCCATGCCCATGATGCCGAGGGGTTGTTGGCGCAGTTGTGTCTCAAAGGTGCTCAAATCGGTCGTAATGCGCTTTTGCAGAAACGATTGGAGTGTTTCCAACAGTGCGATCGCCCACTCTAAAAATTGAGGAGCCTGTTCCAATAACTGCTGTGCTTGGGAAATGATAGCTAATCCTAACGTTGCCATTAACCCACCTAGAATCAACAAGGCAAGTAAAAACACCAGCACAACCGCTACCCAACGAGGGATGAAACGAGATACAAATTTTACTGGAGAGTTAAGCACAAAGGCGAGAATGGCTGCAAAAATAGAAACAATCAGAACCGTTTCAAAATATGCCAACACCTGCACGATCGCCCAGCCAAGCGTCCATAGTAGCAGGTAGCGAATGAGTGGAGGATTGTTCAGGTGTTCCCACATCCTATTGGTGTTAATTTTTGGATTGTCCATTACAGCCGGTCAACCTCTCCACCGTTCCTCATCCGCCTGATTCAAGGTTTTGCTATACCTTATTGATTTGATTTATGCTTACCTAATTATTGAAGTTTCCCTACAATCAGACCGACAAGCACAATCAAACCTAATGCTCTACGAAAGTAATTAACTCCTTGAAATAATTCTTCCCAAGCCCAAGTAAACAAAGAGCCAAAGGCTACTAGCTCCAACCCTAAATTAATTTTACCTGTTGTAACAATGAGCGTTAATAAACTAGCTATAATCCCGACACTCAGTGGTAGATTTGGCGTCTGAGCTATAACAATTTGGCCTTCGCTGTCGCGGAATGTGCGATCGAACAATGTGTTTTCCATGAGTTTCTCGTGTCAATGTAATAAATAGAACCAGATTAACATTCAATACTGCGGGCATTTTTGGTAACGATACTACAAGCTTTAGAGGGCAAGGATCGTAAAAAAGTCAAATTAAATGCAAGTCAGGAGTGGAGATGACATTGATTTAATTATCTGCTGGGCTTCAAAGTATTGAGAAAATCCGCCATTGTGCCTAGAAAAACTGTCCGCACTATTGAACAGTTAAACATTTGACTTAGGCTTGATAACGTGGGGATTTTTGATTTTCAATCATAAATTGATTCGGTTGATTTTTTCCAGCGTTCTAAATATGTTTGCGTTGAGTGGTTAGACGGTAATTTTATAGTAAAATTAAAGAATTTAAATATCCTCTGTCGCTTGGCAGAGTTGAGATTAGAATATTATCTATAATTGGACAGACATAATCGTTTGTCTACTATCGCATCGAGAACGATCGACCTCATGCTCAACTCTAAGGTTAGCAATTCACAGGTCTAAACCTTTTCGTGAAGCAGGCTTGAACCTCTGTTGGCAGTGCAGGAATTTCTGTTTCCAAAGCTTGAATAGATTGTGTAGCCGCTATTTGTGCTCGATCGCTCTCGGCCTCCTGGCTCACAAAAAATGTAGCCAGGGTTGCTGTAAAATAACCGCCTAGCGCGATCGCACACAACGCCAGCAAAAAACAAAGCACCCGCCCTTGGGCTGTTTTCGGAAAGTAATTAGAGCCGATCGTGCTCATCAACATTCCTGTCAACCACAGCGCAGTGCCACAGTCATTAATGCCAGCACTACCATTAGGAAACTCGCACTCAAACGCATTAATGCCAGCCGCGTCAATTAGAGTGACGATCGCTATCACATTATGCAACAGGAGCAAACCGCGCATAGTGTCAGCCGATAAGGGCTCAAAAGCTAGAGTGGCACTAAGGGCGACGGAACTCACCATATTCACCCAGAGAATCTGCACGGGCAAAATTGGCAAGGTGATACCAGCCAAGATTCCCACCACTATGGTCATCGCCTCTCCACCGTTGACGGGTAGGATAAACCCAATGGTTTTCAACAGGTTGCCATAAACGGTGCGTCCTTCTTCTACGGCGGCTTCAATGGAGGCAAAGTTATCATCTGAAGCACTCAATCGCTCGATAAACTCCCAAAAGTCGAGACAATCGCACTACCACCGGGATGAATACGCTTAAAGGCGATCGCCTGCCAGGAATTTCCGTTGTGATCTCGCAGGTTTTGCCGGGATGGGTAGAGCATTTGCGCTGGATATTCTTCGATTTACGTGACAGTAGCAAACTCCGCGTCCTAAACCTACAAAAACCCCGTCTAAATCGATCGCAGCCGCTCTGGTTGCCGGCAGTGTCAAGCTAAATCCAACTACGCCAATAATGCCGCAATTCTTAATTGTACCTCATAGCATCGGAAAGTGCTGTAAATCGAGCGCATTGATACTGTTGCTTAATCAGTTCAAGAGTCTGATTATTTTGATTCTAATTTTTGCTGCGGTGCTATAGATTTTCCTTCAAGAGGCGCCAGATGCCATATTTTTGGACACTCAGCCGGATTTCTACAAAGCTTGTTTGTGCTACGCACAGTTGCGCTTTGCCAATGGCTTTGTCGCTGAAGCTGTTTATGGAAAAGGAGAGACTTATTGGCAGTATTAAAAGATTTTTCCCATCTACGGAACCGAAAAAACGCTGGTTTTTACTCATGATTTTTGTTAATTAATTTCGGAAAAAATAGGCGCTGTTTTAAAGTAGAAAAGCACCGAAAATGGCTTGTAAAATATACCGATACGATGGCGAAATATTTGTCAATCTATACGCATATATACGTGAATAAGACCAGTAGTTTGTACAATTTGAAAGTTGCCAATGCTGCCCGCTATCGAGCGAAACTGGAAGAAAGGTAGCGATAACGAGTAAGCACTAAAACTAACAGCTTAGTCTAGTATTTATTTTGGAAGTAGCTTGATTGTGTTTTTTAGTTTATCCTGGTTTAGGAACTATATATTATTAATACAGGTTGAGGGATTGTTGTTTTCTGCTGGAGTTTTTTTTAGATGTCCGATCTATTTACCCACGGTTACGCGCTGTTGATTGGTGTTGGTAATACTGCTGACCCCAGGGGATCGCTTCCAGAAACAGCCAAGGATGCTCAAGCGCTCAAAGATTTGCTCACTGACGCAAATTTTTGTGCATATCCCAATACGCCCGATCATGTCCGGTTGTTACAGAACCAGGGTGCGACTCGCAGTGCCATTTTGGATGATCTGGACTGGTTAAAAGGATCTGCAGATGCAGACCCAGATGCCACGATCGTCATTTACTATTCTGGGCATGGTATGTTTGACCTCGCCAGTAATGCTTACTACTTACTCCAACATGATTTTGATGGGCAAGCCATTCCACAAACAGCCCTTTCAGCCGAAACCTTGAGTGAGAAGTTACGCAAGATCGAGGCTAAACGTCTCTGGGTCATCATTGATAGTTGTCATGCGGAGGGGATGGCTACCGCTAAGAACGATCTGCCAGCAGACTTTTTGCCTACAGCGTTGCCGAAAGGGGTGATTGATGCCCTGAAGCAGGGGGAAGGCCGGGCGGTGTTCACCTCATCACGAGGAAATCAAAGTTCTTGGGTGCGTCCAGATGGCATCCTCAGTCTCTATACCTATCATCTGATTGAGGCGCTGAAGGGAGGGGCAAATCAACCGGGCGATCGCCTCATCAGAATTTCCAACGTCATGACTCACTTGGGAAAAACGGTTTCAGAGAGTGCCCGTAACCTCTGTCGCGCAGAACAAACCCCGTTTTTTGATGCAGCAACGGAGGATTTCCCAGTGGCAATGTTGCGCGGTGGCAAGGGACTGCCCAGCCAAACCCAGAGTCCAGAGTTGCCTAGGGTAATGACAAATCAAGAGGTGATGACCCCAGCCTTGGCAATGGCGAGGCGATCGCTGGCTATTCTAGAAGAACAGGCTGCTGGCTTTGGGAAGCTGCAAATGCCTGGCCATCTGCGGATTGAACTAGAGGAAAAACGGCGAGAGGTGGCAGAATTGGAAGCAAGATTGAGAGATGGGGAAGTCAATGGATGATTGCGCTGCTTTGGAAGAAACACTGGCTATTGCCCAAACGGTGCTTGCAGACTTAGAGAAAAAGGCAGCAGGCTACACCAGCCTGACAAGGCCGTCAAATCTAAATATCGAACTGAAGGACAAACGCCAAGAAGTTGATAACCTGAAGGCACGATTAGAAGCGGCACAATTAGCAAAGAAAGAGACTCAGCAGTCAGCTCAGTCCGAGATTAATCGTCAATCTGCGATGCGATCGCGAGTGCCAGATAGCCATTACATAGAACGAGATGAGGCGACAAGGCTGTTAGAACGCTTTGCCCTAGCACTCAACGAATCTGAGGGACAACCCTTGCTATTCAATATTTGGGGAACAGGCGGAGTTGGTAAAACAACGTTACTGGGGCGGTTAAAGGATGCCCATGCAGGCAAAGTTGATTTTCTGGAGATTTGTTTTACGAAAACGCCTGATATCGAAACTCCCCTAAAATTGATGCGAAAGGTACATGAGCAGGCTGTTGAGCGTTTTGGAGGTGAAACGATCGCCGATTCATTCAAACAAAAGGAGGAGCAGTTTGAGTCAACTCTATACAAGTTGAGTCATGAGTCTATTGATGGTAAAACAACTAGCAGCGAAGAAGCAAGGAAGATTACAAGCTGGTTTCAACGCTTCATATGGCTAGGCCCAAGAGGTTTGACCTCCACCTCAAGTAAGCCGACATCTTTTAATGTTTCAGGGGTAGGTTTTTCTGCATTAGCGGCGATTGGAGAGGATGCAGACAGCTTGCAAGAATCGATCGAACAGCGAGTGCGGAATCACCCTGCGACCAAAGACCAGCCTGAGCTACAGGCTCTTATGTTACAGCCAGTTTCCAAACTGACGCAGGCATTTGCTGAAAGTCTGATGCAATTTGCCCAAAGCAGAGGACGATCGCTCGTGCTGATTTTGGATACCTATGAAAAAGCACAGTCTTACCTGAATCAATGGCTGTGGCAGTATTTGGTCGAATATACTGCGTTGTCTTGTGCACCAGTAAGGCTCGTGGTTGTAGGGCGGCGATCGCTGCAAGCAGATGAGGGTTGGCGCAAGCTCAACCAGGATCGGAAGTTGCTCCTTGAGGTGCCACTTAAGAAGTTTATCAAGGATGATACAGAGAAATATCTCAAGCAAATTGGCATTGAAAATGGCGGTATACGCGCCAGAATCAACAAAGCAACACAGGGATTACCCTATTATCTAGATTGGGTACGGAAGCAACGAGAGCAAGGTGAAGAACCTGATTTTTCCAAAGGAAACCAAGCGATCACTGATTTACTTTTGCAGGGGATAGAGCCCCGGCATCGGAAAGTTTTGTATGTGGTAGCTTGTTGTCGATGGTTCGATAGGGCGATGATTCAATATTTACTTGGAAGCGTTGAATTAGGCTTACAACAAGATGCCGATAATGCAGAGGGTTATTTTGAATGGTTGAAAGGCTCAGATTTTGTTGAGTTTACCGAAGGACACTACCGCTTAGATGATGTGGTGCGGGATGTATTTCGACACTCCTATTTTCAGGAGGATCAAACTCAGTTTCGCAAAACTCATGCTTTACTAGCCGATTACTTCCAGAAACAAGCGGATGATCTTGTCACTCCTGAAATGTTTTTACCTGATCAGTATGAGGATGAGGGGTGGCGAGAACTGATAGCCGAGTTTCTCTATTATAATCTTTTTGGCAACGGAAAGGAAGGACTCCAAAAATATATTGAACAGGTCTTTACCGCAGTTTATCTGCAAGTACCAGATGTATTTATGGCTCCCTTTGCTTTCATTCGTGCAGAGATAAGTGAAGAGAACCTGAATTTGCTTCCCAAAGCGACAGGCAAATTTTTTAAAGATTCAGAAATGGCTCTCAGCTTTGGCTCGCATTTTCTACATATACGCCCAACAAACTACAAGATTAAATTTGAAGGTGAGAATCCTCCTTCGGAACAAGCAATTGAGGAATTTTCTAAACAAATTGAGGTATCTATTCAATCCCTGTTGAAATCAGTTGGCGATCTCAAGGATACTCTAGGCAAGTGTGCAGGACTGATCTATAAGTCTTTACGTTGCACATCCAGAGAAAGAACTGATTCACTGTTGCAAGCGAAAATCCAGTGTGAAAAATTAACTCACTGCCATCCGAAAGTAAAGCATACTCTTTTTTCAAATCTTGGTGACTTACTGGGAAGTGCAAAAATTTACAATAATTCACTGGATTGCTATCAGAAAGCACTGGAATTAGATCAAAGTAATGCATCCACTTTTGTTGGGCAGGGTGGTTCTCTAGCCAATCTAAAGAGATATGAGGAAGCGCTGGAAAGTTGTCAAAAAGCGATTGACCTCGCTCCTGAATATGTTAATGCTTGGGTAAATCGAGGGGCTGTTCTCCTTGCTCTAAAGAGATATGAGGAAGCGCTAGAAAGTTGTCAAAAAGCGATTGACCTCGCTCCTGAATCTGTTGATGCTTGGGTAAATCGAGGGGCTGCACTCAATAATCTAGAGAGATATGAGGAAGCGCTGGAAAGTTGTCAAAAAGCGCTAGACCTCGCTCCTGAATCTGTTAATGCTTGGGTAGATAGAGGGGCTGCACTCAATAATCTAAAGAGATATGAGGAAGCGCTGGAAAGTTGTCAAAAAGCGCTAGACCTCGATACTGAATCTGTTGATGCTTGGGTAATTCGAGGGGCTGCACTCAATAATCTAGAGAGATATGAGGAAGCGCTGGAAAGTTGTCAAAAAGCGCTAGACCTCGCTC